>NZ_JANOJV010000174.1:0-17419 GCF_031418915.1 Chamaesiphon sp. VAR_48_metabat_135_sub
TAACAAACCTGATGCTACTCTAGTTGACCACTATACCTACGTGATCGTCGGCGATGGTTGCAATATGGAAGGTATTTCTGGTGAAGCAGCTTCGATCGCTGGTCACTGGGGACTAGGTAAACTGATCGTACTGTACGATGACAACCATATCTCGATCGATGGTTCTACCGATGTCGCCTTCACTGAAGATGTATCCGCACGGTTTGAATCCTATGGCTGGCACACCATCCACGTCAAAGATGGTAACACCGACCTAGCCGCAATTGAAGCCGCGATCGCCGCAGCGAAAGCCATCACCGACAAACCTACGATGATCAAAGTCACCACGATCATCGGTTACGGTTCCCCGAATAAATCCAACACTGCTGGTATTCACGGTGCGGCTCTAGGCGAAGCTGAAATCAAACTCACCCGCGAAAACCTCGGCTGGGAATATGCTCCCTTTGAATTACCTGCTGACGCAGTAACTCACATGCGCGAAGCAGTCGCTAATGGTGCTAAAGCTGAAGGCTCATGGAATGAAACCCTCGCTGCATACACCGCCAAATATCCCACAGAAGCCGCCGAATTCACTAGTTTGACCTCCCGCCAGCTTCCCGCTGGTTGGGATAGCGTCTTGCCCACTTACACCCCCGCAGATAGCGCAGTAGCTAGCCGCAAACACTCCGAAATTTGTCTCAACAAATTAGCTGCTGTCCTACCTGGTTTAATCGGCGGTTCCGCTGACTTAACCCACTCCAACCTCACCGAAATCAAAACTTCCGGTGACTTCCAAAAAGGCGCATACCAAAATCGTAACGTTCACTTCGGTGTCCGCGAACATGCAATGGGAGCCATCTGTAACGGGATCGCCCTCCACAATTCCGGCTTAATTCCTTACGGCGCAACCTTCCTAATCTTCTCCGATTACATGCGTGCTCCGATTCGCCTCTCCGCCTTATCCAAAGCGGGTTCGATTTGGGTAATGACTCACGATTCCGTCGGACAAGGTGAAGATGGTCCTACTCACCAACCGATCGAAACCATCGCATCCTTACGGGCTATTCCTAATTTAACCGTAATTCGTCCCGCCGATGGTAACGAAACATCCGGTGCATATAAAGTAGCGATCGAAAAAGCCAGCAAAACCGATCCTACCCTCCTCGCCCTCTCCCGTCAAAACTTACCTAACTTACCAGGTACCTCGATCGCAGGCGTAGCCAAAGGAGCTTATACTATTGTCGATTCCGAAGGTACTCCCGACATCATCCTCATCGGTACTGGCTCCGAAGTCATGCTCTGTGTCACCGCAGCCGAAAAACTCACCGCTGAAGGTACCAAAGTTCGCGTAGTTTCCATGCCATCATGGGAATTATTCGACGAGCAAGACGCAGCTTACAAAGAATCCGTCTTACCTAAAGCTGTAACTAAACGAGTAGCAGTAGAAGCCGCTTGTAGCCAAGGTTGGCACCGCTTTGTCGGTATCGATGGTGGTTTAGTTACAATCGATCGTTTTGGTGCTTCGGCTCCTGGTGGCGTTGTGATGGATAAATTCGGTTTCACTGTTGATAACGTTGTCAAAACAGCTAAATCCGTATTGGGTTAATTAACAACTTTAATTTTGAGAATCCAATTGATTCGATCAAATCTGAATCAATTGGATTTTCTACTCTCAATTGCACACAATCTTTGGGTATTGAATCTAAATGACGATCGAGGAAATCAATCGATATTAGCCTAATTCTCATGGCTGTGCAGCTAATTGAAACAATGCCCGAATTGCAATGAAACACACCGACAGTGAGGAGACCAGATACAAATAGAACCTCAGCATGACAAGATTGAATGTGCAATGCACCATGCTATGTAATGCGCGAAAAACAACAAATATCCACGCAGAATTTATGTATACTGTATCTACTTGTTCGGTGATAAATAGGTAGAAGACAAGTACATAAAAAAGGACTGGCATCTCGAATAGATTTTTGAAGTTATCCGACGGATTGGATACACTTGCTGGAGAAAGTTGTGCCAGTCTACCGGGTATTGCTAGCTCTTTCGGGCTAAATTTGTTAGTTGTAATAAAAGCGATCCTGCGGATGTACATATATACCCAGACAACGAGTGTTAAAAATACTGTGGCAAAGAAGGGACTAAAAATTGCAGTTTGGTTCATTTTGGCATTCGTTGATCGTTTGTACTATCGATCTCTGTGTGTTGGTGATCGTCGCAACAAAACCGATAATGTCTATACTAGAGGTGAAAACCGATTGTGGATAGTCCTCGATCGGGTACTCTTTTGGACACTATGAGTGGTTCTTTGCAGCCTTTATTTGAAGAGATCGATCGAGTCAAAGTAGAACGAGATTTAAGATCGAAAATCGTGCCAAAAATTGGCGAACATTTTGCTGCAACGAGGTCGGCAATTTTTTTCTTCGATACAATGTCCGTGCTCAATCCCAATCTTCAGCAGATATTAAAAGTTGCGCTGTCAATGGAACGCAATCCAATCGCCCGTTATTTATTTGAGCATCACGCACCAGTTAATGAAGCATTAGTGACATCGCCGAAAGTGTGAAATCTAATTTGTCCTCGTGCCGACCATTGGCATGTGCTGGCGGGGCCGATTGTCGTGGGTGGTCGCTTAATTGGTGCTGTTGGTTGTACTCGAGATCGCTCCATGCCTGCTTTTGATGCCCAAAACCTCGCCGATCTGAGTGGAATCTGTTTGCACCTATCGATTTGGGCGGCAACAGTTAGATCCTTACCTCAACCCGAGCGGACAGAACGATTGACAGCGCGAGAATGGCAAATTGTTGAATTGGTCGCGCTAGGGCGCACGAACGCTGCAATTGGGACTGAGGTATGGATTACCGAAAATTCGGTCAAACAGGCGTTAAAACGGATGTTTCGCAAGCTAGAGGTGTCATCTCGTGCCGAAATGCTCGCCCAGCTTTCCGACCAACGATCTACACGATCCTCAGATCGCTTTAATCACATCTTGCACCAGCGGTATCTCCTGTCGGAGAGGGTGTGCCTACGGCAGGCTTTGCCAACGCCAACGCGCTGGCGGAGGTTCCCTCCAGATCTCGCTGTGACAAGACATTACATAGAAGCTGACGAAAATAGCCTCACTATTCAGTAAAACACTAGTAACTATGTTTTGATGCAAGATGTGAGTTGAATCACTCTCTCGCACCTGTGACGATGAAAGTTACCCGAAAGGCAATATTCGTGGCATGGTCTGCCATGCGTTCGAGATGACGGATGGTTAAAGCTAGTAAAATGGTGGGTTCGATCGATCCTTGGAGATTGGTTTGACTGGCTAAAGTTTGATAAATTTCATCATAGGCGAGATCGACTGCATCATCCAGTTTGTGGACGGTTGGGCCAGCAGTACCATCGAGAGTCGCTAGAGCTGCTAGGCTAGATTCTAGCATTGCTCTAGCATGGTGAGACATCTGTTCGATCGCAGGGATACAAGGATGTTCTGCATAGGGAAATAATTTCAGCGAAATTTCACCCAGATCTTTGGCATAATCACCAATCCGCTCTAGATCTCGCACCATTTGCATAAAGGCACTCAGCAGCCGCAAATCTTGAGCGACGGGGGAAGCAATCGCCATCAGTTCGGCACATTCCAGCTCGATCTGATGGTAGTATCGATCGATCTTGAGATCGAGGAGGGGAATTTGTTGGGTAATCTCGATCTCCCGCTGGAATAGCGAGTGGTGCGCCAGTCGAAAGGAATTTTCGACTAAGGCACCCATCCGCAGCAAATCTTGTTCTAAGCTGCGGCTACGGTGTCTAAACTGTCTAGATTCGTTCAATGAATAAGATGTAGTCATATTTAGAAAGTAATTATAATACCTAAATTAGAATCTACTAAATCTAGATAATTGGTAGTTGTTCTATATTACAGACATCAGGAAGTTGATTAATGTTGCAAAAAACACGATTTTCATGTTTTTAGTTAGATCTGTGTCGGAAATAACATTTTCACCTTCTATGTATAAATTAATTATTCGGTAAAATTATTTTGAACCAAGCTCCACCAGTCGTTGGATGATTATTTGCCACGATTGTCCCTTGATGTGCGAGGATAATCTGACGGACGATTGCTAGTCCTAATCCGCTCCCTGTGGTTTGAGAATTGAGATTGCTATTACTGGTCGGCAGACGTTGACGAGAGACATCACCGCGATATAATCGCTCGAAGATATGTGGTAGATCGGTTTGGGTAAAACCAGAGCCATCATCAAAGAGATCGATTTCAACTCGATTCGATCCTAGCAGCTCAATATCGATCCAAATATGTCCTCGATCGGGACAGTATTTAAGACTATTATCAAAGAGATTGATTAATACTTGGGTAAATCTAGCTGGATCGAGTTCCAAGACTAGTTGCGGTAAACCCGTACAGACAAATTCGATTTGTTTTTGGGCAGCAATCGGCGCTAAGGTATGCCAGACATCATCAATGAGCCGAATCAAATCTACCGATCCTAACCGCAGATTTTGAGTCGAAGATGTTTCTAATCGACTGAGTTCTGAGAAATGCTGAACCAGATCGATCGATCGATTAGTTTCTTTTAAAATTCGATCTGCCCAGCGAGTCAAATCGGGTGTAACTTTAGCTTGTAATGTTTCGGCAAGTAGATAAATAGATGTTAGCGGCGTGCGAATTTCATGGGCGAGATCTCCCAGCCAGCGTTCTTGTGCAGTCGCGGCATCGACTCGATCTTGCTGGCTTTCAATAAATATCGCCATCGCACCGTCAGTAAGCGAAATACAATTGGCTTTAAGCCAAACAGATCGGGAATCTGCTGCTTCCTGATAACCAAAATGAAATTGCCAGATTAGCTCATTGGTAAATTGACTCGATTCTTCTTCAGAGACGCTACGCAAACGAACTCGATCGATAAATTGATCGAGTTCGTAAGAACGAACTAATTCTAATAATAATCTAGTTTTTCCAGCATCCCATTTGTTAATTTGTAGTAAGCGTTGCGCTGTCTCGTTGCACCACAAAACCTGATTGTCAGCATCGAGTTGCAAATAACCAATCGGTGCTACTTGCAATAGAGACTGCCAACCGAATAGCTGTTTTTCGAGTTGTTCTTGTTGCTTTTGAATAATGATGGCTCTGCGGCGCAACTGTGACACAATCGGTAAAGAAATATCTTCACGATTTACCGATGACTCCATCACTGATAAAACTTGTTTTAATTGCCGCTTGACCAATAATTCACGCCAAAGGTAGCAACTTCCAGCACCAATCAGCACCCCAAAAACTGTAGATATAAAGATGGCTAAAAGCAACATGATTCGATAAAAGATTGGGACGATCGCCAACCATATATGCTGAGGCTATTCACATAGAGACATCCATAGAATGTTGGCTCAATTTACAGTCGGTAATCGATCGGATCGTGTTAACCTGTAGGGGTGCCCTTAACTGGCACTGAGCGTCTTGAACGCAGAATTATTTAGTATATTTGGGTGCCGCCAAAATGAGAACTCAACTCATTCTACCATCTGGATCGCGACAGCGAAAATCGACCGTACCGCTCGAACCATCAAAGTGCGTTACGCTGCCGCTAACACACCCTACAACAAATCCTAACTCTCCGACAGGCTGCGAGTAATATTAACTCGTAGGAGCGTTGCTGTCTTGTCGTTTTTTTATTCGGGAGGAACCCCAGAACAAAAACGCCGCTTCATACCCGCTCTCTAGAGGTTACACTTCTCACTTAGGATCGCTAAGTAAACTGAGTTGCTATTGTCAGATCTGCAGTTGCCTGCTATTAATAGTGTAGCGAACAACAATTTCGAGCCACCCCGATTTACCCTCATTCCAAATCGTTTCCTTATCTTTCAGTCAATAGTGATGATGCTCGCACTCAATATGTCGAATAACTCTGATATTCAGAACCTAGGCACTGTCATCAATCGCGTTTTAGTAGTAGAAGATGAAGAGTCAATTAGAGAATTAATCGTATTGGGCTTAGAAGAAGAGGGTTTTGAAGTAGTTGCCGTCGGTGATGGACAAACAGCACTAACTAAATGTCAAGCACAAACTGTTCAACCTCAGGATTTTCCCTTCGATCTGATTGTGCTAGATCTGATGATACCCCAAGTTAGCGGTCTGGATTTATGTCGATTTTTGCGATATAAGGGCAATCATGTACCAATTTTGATGGTTAGTGCCAAAACAACCGAAACAGACCGTGTATTGGGGCTAGAAATCGGTGCTGACGACTATATTAGTAAGCCCTTTAGTATGCGAGAATTGGTGGCACGTTGTCGCGCTCTGCTCCGTCGTAATCGATTAAATACGCCGATCGAACCGTCAATCGTCCAATTTCAAGAGATCGTCCTCTATCCTGAAGAATATCGCGTGATGGTGCGTGGAGTAGGTGTCAATCTCTCCCCGCGAGAATTTCGACTGCTAGAGCTATTCATGCAAAATCCCCGCCGCGTGTGGGGGCGAGAACAATTACTCGATCGAGTCTGGGGGCTAGATTTCATCGGCGATCGCAAAACCGTCGATGTTCACATTCGTTGGCTCCGTGAAAAACTCGAATTAGATCCCAGTCAACCCCAGTATATTACCACAGTTAGGGGCTTTGGTTATCGATTTGGGTAGGAGCGTAATGGTAGGGTACGCTCGCGCTTGCAGCTAACACACCCTACTTATTACTCGATCGATCAACCAAATCTACCAGAGACATAATCATTGGTACGTGTATCGACTGGAAATGAGAAAATCTGTTTAGTTTCGCCGAATTCTACCATTCTACCAATCCGACTTTCATCGGTACTAAAAAAGGCGGTATAGTCAGAAATTCTGGCAGCTTGTTGCATGTTATGAGTAACAATTGCGATCGTTAGATCGTTGCGTAAACTATGCATTAGTTCTTCGATCTTCATCGTAGCGACTGGATCTAATGCCGAACAAGGTTCATCCATTAAGAGTACTTGGGGTTTGACTGCCAAGGCGCGAGCGATACACAATCTTTGCTGTTGTCCACCGGATAATCCTAGTGCAGATTTATGCAATTTATCTTTGACTTCATTCCAAAGTGCCGCACCCTGTAGAGCTGATTCAACCACCAGATCGAGGTCGGATCGGCGCACTTTCTCTTCCCCAATCTTGATGCCGTAAGCAACATTTTCATAGATGCTCATCGGGAAAGGATTTGGCTTTTGAAATACCATACCGATCTGTCTTCTCAGTTGATTGAGATTGACTTGAGGGTGATAAATATTTTGACCATAGAACTCAACTTGCCCCTCAGTTTTAATACTTCCTTCTAGCTCTCCAATCCGGTTGAGTGCTTTGATAAAAGTAGATTTTCCGCAACCAGATGGCCCAATAATTGCTGTCACCCGATTTTGAAAAATACTCATATTAATGTTCTCTAACGCCCGCACTGCACCATAAAAAAAGCTCAAGTTGTTAACCTGAATTGCAGTTTGCAACTGTGAAATAGCTTCGTTTAATATACGCATAAAATTAAAATAATGTTAAAGTAAAAACCGTTGAATACTTGCTAATTCACCTTACTCTATTAGAAAAAAATCGAGCTGATAGATTAATAAATAAAACTATACTGAGTAAAAAGAAAGATGCTGTCCAAACTAATTGATTTTTAACTGGATCGGGATCGTTATATAAATTAAAAATTAGAATGGGTAACGAAGCAGTTGGACTCAGTAGATTTGATGCCCAATCTTGGGCAAAAAGAGCAGTAAATAGCAAAGGTGCTGTTTCACCGATGCCCCGCGAGATCGCCAATAATACTCCAGTAACAAGTGCTGGTAGAGCCGTGGGGAGGATAATTCGCGATATTGTTTGAAATTTACTACCACCCAATCCAGCAGAAGCTAGCCGTAGATTGTTGGGGACTAGTTTTAAAACCTCTTCTGTTGTCAACGCAATAATTGGCAACATCAGAATTGCCAAGCTAATTCCACCAGCTAGCGCACTATAGCTGAAATCAAATAATTTTTTACTAGTTAGTACGACCGCATCGTAAGTGAAAATTCCCACCACGATCGAGGGTACTCCAGTTAGGATAGTATTCAAAAATTTGATAGTACGATTAATCTTACTATTCGGCTCATATTCGGCTAAATAGATTCCAGTAGCCACCCCAATTGGGATACTTAATAAAGAGGCGATTGTAATCATGAGCGATGTGCCAACAATTGCATTGGCAAAACCATCATCGATGATTGGCTTAGTAAACATTGCTGGTGTCAGCCCAGGAAATCCTTTAGATACAATATTCCATAATACTGAAATCAGTGGTGACATCCCGACGATCGTCAGCACAACAGCTAAAACAGTCATCCCCCGATCGAATAAATTTCGCAACGGAGATAGTGGTGTAATTAATTTAAGAGCTTCTGGGTTTTTCATGTTATTACTTATCACCGCGCTCGACTAATCTGACCAATCCAATTGCCCCAATATTTACGGATAGAGTAATCGCGAACAAGATTAACACTAAATAAGTCAATGCACCAACGTGAATATCTTCTTGCGCCTCGGCAAATGTATTTGCTAAAATCGCGGGAATTGAGTAAGCAGGTGCGAAGATTGAAGGACTAATATTTTCGGCATTACCAATTACCATTGTCACTGCCATCGTTTCACCCAATGCACGTCCTAACGCCAACATCACCCCACCAATGATACCTGAAAAAGCTTTGGGTAAAACTACTCGAAAGATCGTCTCCCAGCGGGTAGATCCCAGAGCCATCGAGCCAGTTCGCAGATAATTAGGCACAACCAACAGCACTTCTCGACTGACAGCAGCGATAGTGGGCAGAATCATGATTGCCAATAACATTCCCGCTGTCAATAATCCAGATCCAGACGGCTCGGTACTAAATAAAGGAATGTTAGCAAATTTGCGATGGAGCAACTGTTGGATTGGCAGGAGAATCGGGATCAGCGTATAAAATCCCCAGAGTCCAAACACCACACTAGGTATCGATGCGAGCAATTCGATCGTAAATGCAATAGTCGATCGCAACCATTTTGGCAACAAGTCTTCACTGGTGACAATCGCCACAGCCAAACCGACGGGAACGGCAAAGATTAGGGAAATTAATCCACTCCCAAGTGTGCCATAAATCAACGGTAAGGCACCAAACTGAAGATCTGGTACATTCCAATCCCGACCGACCAAAAAACCCCACCCGAACTGTGAGATTGCGGGTAAGGCGTGTCCGGTAATAATCCAGCCCATCAGCACCAAGATACAAACCGATATGCCGCTAGCTGCATACATGAGATAGCGAAATAATCGATCTGATCGATCGTTTTTAGAGGGGCGATTACGCCTAGCCAAATGATTTTTGGTTGGCGTAGGCATAAACAATTTTTGTGAGGAGGACATTGTTAGAGATGTAGAGTTGTAGGGTGGGCAATGCCCACCATCTAGGTTTTATGTAAACACTAGATTCCAAACAATTAGGTTACTTTACGCCGGATTCAACAGCTTCGATCGCCCGTTGTGCAACACTACTAGGAATAGAAGTATAGTTAAGGTCGTCATTAAATTGCTGACCGCTGGTCAGTATCCATTTCACCATTGTCTTAATCGCTTTAGCTTTGTTCGGATCTTTTTGAGTTTTAGGAATTAGTAACCAAGTCAAACCAACAATCGGATAACCCTGGGTAGAATTGACATCAAATGCGCGGAAGTTTTCGGGAAACTGCACATCGGACAAAGCTAGATTGGCAGATTTTAGGGATGGCGAAACATATTTACCGCTACCATTTTGGACTAAAGCAGAGGAGAGTCCACTTTTGAGCGCGAATTCATACTCAACATAACCAATCGATCCTGCTGTTTGTTTGACAGAAGCTGCAACTCCAGGATTACCTTTCCCTTTCAAAAAACCAGACGGCCATTTAGGTTCTTTACTAACCCCAACTGCGGACTTGAATTCTGGGCTAATCGCACTGAGGTGATTGGAAAAGATGAATGAGGTACCACTACCATCAGCTCTGACAGCAGGCTTAATTGCGCTACTTGGCAAGCTAGCACCTTTGTTGTCTTGAGCGATCTGAGGATCGTTCCAAGTCGTGATTTTACCTGTAAAAATTCCACCTAAAACTGCATTAGAGAGCTTGAGATTTTTAACTCCAGGTAAGTTATAAACTACCGACACCGCACCACCAGCAGTGGGAATTAATAGTACGCCACCTTTTACCTTGGCCATTTCGCCATCGGTCATGGCTGCATCACTAGCCCCAAAATCTACCGTACCAGCGATCGTCTGTTTAACTCCACCACCACTACCAATGCTTTGGTAGTTGACCTTTATATCTGGGTGAGCTTTCCGCATCTCCCGCACATATCTCTCATATAATGGTTGGGGAAAAGTTGCCCCAGCACCACTGAGAGTCACCTCAGCCAGTGCTGCCAGTTGAGTGCCAAACACTGATACTGCAACTGCCGTGAGAGTGGTAAGACGACCTAAATTATTGAGTAACATGTGGTATAACTGTCAAGTTTACTTAAAATACACCGATCTCAAAAAATGCTAGCTTCAACAATAGCTTTTGGGCATAGCGTGAGCTGATTTTGACACCAGCAGTATCTTAACCCGACCTTCTTTAAGCATCCATCCCGATCGGGTTAACATCTGTTTAAGTTTGATTTAAAGCTCCCACATACCTCTCATCTAACTTAGGTCGGGAATACCCACCTGTTCTAATTTAGATATAAGATTTTTAATATAGATAGACGAATTACTAATTTACTCCATCACCCACCGCAATCGATCGAGATCGAACTGATATGAAAACTCAAATTCCAGCACAAAATCGATTTCGATGGATTAATCTCGACCCAGATCTGCCGCAGATCGATGATGGTAGCGATGCGATCCAAGGATTGACCCAAACGCCAAAAACCTTGCCATGTCGATATTTCTATGACGATCTCGGCTCTGAATTATTCGAGCAAATTACCGATCTCCCCGAATATTATCCCACCCGCACCGAACAATCGATCCTCGAAACATCTGTCTCGGAAATCGTCAAACTAACCGGAGCTTGCGAACTGATCGAACTCGGTAGTGGAAGTTCGCGCAAAACCCACACCTTACTCACAGCATACAGTCAACTCGACAACCCCCTGCATTATTACCCGATCGATGTTAGCGCAGGTATTCTCCGCTCCACCGCCCTCAATTTACTAGATACCTACCCCCTGCTCAACGTCTGCGGTGTCGCAGGTACCTACGAACGCGCCCTCGCCCAACTCCCACCCCGCATCATCGAAAATCGGCTGTTGATGTTTCTGGGCAGCACGATGGGAAATCTCGACGATCGATCCAGAGATATCTTCCTCACACAAGTTCAGCAGGCTCTCCAGCCTGGGGAATTTTTCCTGTTGGGAGTAGACCTCCAAAAACCGATCGACATCTTAGAAGCGGCTTATAACGATGCTCGGGGAGTTACGGCGGCTTTCAATCTAAATGTATTGCGTCATTTGAACGATCGATTCGATGGTAATTTCAATCTCGATAACTTCGCACATTTAGCCTTCTTTAATCCCACCGCCAGTCAAATCGAAATGCACCTCAAGAGTTTGACAGCTCAAACAGTTAAACTAAAAGCTCTCGACTTAGAAATAAGTCTAAAATCGGGCGAAACAATTCACACCGAAATCTCCCGTAAGTTCAATCTTCCGGCATTAACGGATACTCTCACCGCTCACGCACTTCAACCACTCAAAACCTGGACAGATCCTCAATCCTGGTTTGGTTTGATTCTCTGTCAACGGCAATGTCTACTATCTAGTGATTGTCCTTGAATAGTGAGTGAATAGTGGATAGTGAATAGCTTATTTATCATTACCTAAAAAATCTGGCATGGCGACGACATCTTCATTCTGACTGATATCTTCTTGTCCAAATACCTTCTTGACTGTCAATAGCAAAATCTTGAAGTCTAGCCATAAACTCCAATTATCCACATACCAGAGATCCAGTCTGAATTTTTCATCCCAGGAGAGGGTATTCCGTCCATTCACCTGCGCCCAACCACTAATCCCTGGTAAAACATCATGGCGACGGGCTTGTTCGGGACTGTACAGCTCCAGGTACTTTACCAGTAATGGGCGCGGCCCGATAAAACTCATATCACCGACTAATACATTCCATAGTTGAGGAAGTTCATCTAAACTAGCTTTGCGGAAAAATTTCCCCAAGGGAATCAGCCGCTCCTCGTCAGAAAGCAAATTGCCTTGAGCATCGCAATCGCCAGTCATCGTGCGAAATTTATATACGTTAAATAGCTGACTATTTTTGCCAGGGCGGGTTTGGGTGAAAAAAATGGGGCTACCCATGCGGATGCGGACGATAATTGCCACAACCAATAGTATCGGTGAAAATAGGATCAGTAACAATGCTGCCATCATCCGATCGCCAACTGCTTTAATACCTCGACTAAGATAAGTAAGCGGATTACCTGAATGTTTGTTGTCTTTCATTTTCGAGTTTGTGTCTGTCCTTAGTTATTAATAGAGCGATAGATATGAGCTGTAGACCTAACTAATCTTTATTTTGCCCACTAACTGTCTCTCCATTACTAAAGCGCAGGAATTTTTTTGGTTTCGATGTCGATCGGCATCAAAGAGCGACACTCCTTAGTTTATACAGTACGATAGCGGTATACTGCAAACATTCTCTTTGAGGCCACTCTAGTCGCTAAGTGAGCCTATCCTCATTCTAGAAATCGAAATCCGATCGTGAATAAAATTATCTCAGTATCCAGCCAACCAGTTCCTAACTTATCAGCAACATCCGAGCGCAGTCAAATTGAGGCGGAGCGGATCCAAGAGGTATTGACTCTACTCACCAGCTTAGTTGCGAGGGAAGAGGCGACGATTAAATTAATTATCGATTGTTTATATGATATTGGTTATGTCAATTTAATCGACAAAAAAGTGCGCTTTCGACCGCTAAATTCTGTCGCCAAATTTGTTGGTAAAAGGTCGAAACCAGTCGCCAAAATATTTGCTTGGCGATGGTTTATGAAAAATTGTCCGCAGCTAATTGCTAGGTGGCTATATCTCAAAGTCAAATTTTAGTCTGACGATCGACTAAAAGCTAACTTGATACATCTGAAATAATTCTCCTGTTTGGGTTTTAGTCACTTTACCACCAACTTCTTTGACTAGTTCGGTGAATTGTGTTAGTGGAGATAAAAATACTTCAGCTCCTAAATACATTTCTAAAATCGCCCAATTTTCGGCTAGTTCGGTATCTGGATCGATCGCATCAAAGATAAATATTCCATCTGGTTTTAAAACTCGTTTGACTTCTTGCAAAACTAGCTTCCAATATTCCGGCGGATAGTAACAACTAAATCCAGTCGCGATCGCCCGATCGAATGTATCATTCTCATATTGTAATTGGTGAGCGGTGCCAGATTGGACACCTTTAAATAACTTAGAATTTAATTGCGATCCGCGTGAATTCAGCGCGTTCCGTGCCACAACACTGATTTCTTGCCCATAGAAATATGTCTCCCACTCCCGCCAATTATAGATCAAAAAGCTGACACCACAGCCAATATCTAAGCAGCGGTGATTCTTTTTAAATCCAGCTAGTTCCCAAAATGGAGAGGTAATCTTGTCAGTAAGATTGCGGCTAATCCACTCTCTAAAAATCGGCATTGCTTCTACTTCTGCAGGTAGATCGAAAGCCTCTTGTTTGAATTCTCGATCGAATCTCTGTTTGACTCGATCGATTTCATTCGACCAATCATGGGATTGTGATATTAAAGAACTATACATTAGGGGATAGTGAATAGTGGATAATACCCACTAGCTAAATTTCATGCTGATTTTAGTTACTTTAGATCGATATTCGATGCTCCAATGGAGAGGCTCCACCAACGACGAATTATCGATCTATTTCTGATTTTTTAGATATTCAAATACTGATTTATCACCAAGATCGGGTGGGATTGGTTGAATGGCTTTGCGAACTGCAAAGACTAAAAATAATCCTGCCCAAATAGCTAAGAGGGTAGCTTCTACAGATTGAGGTAGCAAATTAGTTAGATGTCCTAATAATAGGAGGGGAACTAGAAAAGTCAGAATTTTTGTTTCAAATCGATTGAAACAAAAAGCTTCTTTAAAAAAGATGCCTGTTAATGCGGCAAATGTAAAGCCGATACCTAGAATTGTTAATGGTTGTTCGTAAACGATCGAGCCGATTGGTTGCTGATAATATACTGCAAAACTGAGCGCACTCAGACAACCAATCGCCCAAAATGCTTGCAATGCACGGTGCAAAACAACCATATAAATATGAATCATTGCCAACGCGATTCCTAACCCAACTGAGAAGGTAATATATAGAAATGTTGTTAAATCTAATATATTCGAGCTTACGCCTTCAGCCTGATTCAATTGCGATAAGATGGCAACTGTTCCAATCCCAAAACTTACCGCCGCCACCATCAAAGCACTGCGATAAATCACCACGCTCTGACGATCTCGATCGGTAATTGTAAACGTCCCAAACTGTCCTTGATAAACTTCCGATTCGATCGCTTCCATCTGCTTGTACCTGATAAACTTATTACTTTCTGCTGTCAATTATCAATTATCAACTACTCCCGAAATTGTTGTTGATACGCGAGAAAAATTGATTCGATCGTCAGATGAGCATCGAGAGTTGGCGGGCGATCTGCTAATTCTATTTTCTCTAGCAATTGCCGCGCCAATCGGTCGCTAACTCGATTTTTCGTGGCTGGATCTAGAGCTGGATAGCGATAGAGGTATTTGCGAATAGTGGCAAATTCATCGGGAGAAATCGCCACAATTTTTCCAGTTCTACTCAGTTGCACTGCTAGGTCAGAAGCCGCTGGGGAGAGCGCGATCTTTTGGTTCGTAACAGCTTGTCCTTCTTGAATTGAGATCGTCCCTGCAACCAGATCGCCAAGACGTTTTTCTTGTGCTGTGAAGACAATCAAAAAGAACCCTAAACAGAAGATATCGTCGATCGGGCGGAGTAGCGACCTTAAGATTGATTGTTGGATACCAACATTGCGTCCATCTTCTCTAATTACCCTAATTTTAACATATCTTTTACCTGGTGTTTGTCCCCGCCATAAGGTTTCAAACAAGACGAAATAGCCGATATACACAGCAAATAAAATTAAGATTTGGATTGCCGAAAGCCAAGGGCGAATAGTGTCAGATCGGAGCCAATCTACTTGAGTAACCAAAAATGCCCAGCCTAATAAGAGCAGAAAGAGTGTAGAACTCCAAATTAGATAATCGATAATTAAAGCATAAGTACGATTACCTACTCCGGCTAGAACAAATTCTAGTTCGACACTCTCTGGTGTTTGGGATTTAACTCGGTTTAAAAACTTCATATTGTGCTGGAAATACTTCTATCTTGTACCAGGCTATTTTACCTTTATCCAAACAACACTATTAACCACAGTACTCGAAAGATCTACAGTATCAAGTCACCACCTTCTCGTCGATTCCGCAGATCGTAATAAACGATCGCTTTAATCGTTTGCCAGAATGGCATCACAAATAGCTCGCCGAGTAGACTAAGTGCAAAACCAACTAAAATTAAGATTGCCCCCATCGATTGAGTTGATGGATCGCGAGAAATTGCGGGATTACTCATAATTTGACCGATGACACTAGGCACATTACCGAGCAGACTAATCGGTATGGTAATTAAAAAAGCCATTGCAATTGTTAGTGATATTCTCCGCGCCGCAGTCGTCGTTAGCTGTTTACTGCGACGGATACTAACGCTAGCCGATGTAGTTGACTCTACAGCCATCGGTAGTTCAGCAACGAACCAGTAGGCATAGTAGCGAATTAAAACGGCAATCCACAGCAAGAATAAACCAATCGTCAAAAGACCGATAACAATGGATGTGGCAGGATCGGGTGTCACAATTTTGAACAGATAGATAATTGCCGCTACCACCGCAAATAACACGATCGATAGCGCAAAACTGCTAATCATTGCGACTAACGATAGATACAATCCCACCAACCAGGAAAGCCTCAGAAATCCCCATGTACGCGGTAGCAACTGTTGAGTAGCAACTATGGTGGTTTCTGGTGCTTCAATTAATTCTTGATAGGCTAGCCGACAGATGATGGCTCGCTCTGTCGCATATCTAGCCAAAAAATATAAAGTTACGGCAATCCATCCCACAACTAATGGAATGGCAATCAACCATGACTTAGTTATTCCATACAGAATACCACCGATAATTGCGAAGCCGACCGCTGCAAAGCCCATGGCGATGCTCCAACCAACTGCCCGTAATGATACTAGAAAATAACGTTTAAAGTTGGACTTGTAGATGGTAGTGCCTGTGGTTACGACATTCCCCACACTTAGAGTCCCAACTGGATCGTAGTTATTTTTTGCCATTTATTTAAAGAATTGCTGAACGCTGGAGAGATTCGCGGTATCGCGAATCACCAGAAATACCCCCAATCCTAGCAGTAAAAATAAACCCGTTTGCATTACAGTTTCTTGCAATTTCATTGGCAAGGGTTTACCCAGCAATCCTTCAAACAATAAAAATGCCAGTTGACCGCCGTCTAAAGCAGGTAATGGCAAAATGTTCATTACAGCTAAATTGATACTGATTAGTGCGCCAAATTGGAGCAGTCCAGCGATATTTGCAGAGGCAATGTTCGAGCCAATTTCGACAATTTTAATCGGTCCAGCTACTTGGGAGGCTGTTTCACCAAAATTAGTTACTAATTGTGACAACCCTTGAACTGTAAGTACGATAACGCGCTCGAATTCGGTAGCTCCTTTGCCCAGAGCATCGCCTAAATTCTGCGATCGATCGATAATAATATCGGCATTGGGTGCAAGTTTTACACCGATTTGTCCTTTCCCTTCGGCATTGGCATCGGGAGTAACTTGGAGATCCAATGTTTTGTTCCCGCGTTGCACCTGGAAGGTAATTGGTTGTTGGGGATGATTTTGGATTTCCGCCATCAATTTGACAATGGCGGGTTTTCCGTCGCCTAATTGCACCCGATCCACCGCCAGAATGATATCCTTGGCTTGAATTCCCGCTTTACCTGCCGCAGTACTTAGATTGTCAGCAATCCCCGATACGACGACACCAGGATGATAATCGATTTGTTGAAATCCAGTAACGCTGACCTGGACGACGAGCAAGAAATAAGCAAAAATGAGATTGGCAATTACGCCTGCACTGATGACGATCGCGCGATCGAGAATCGGACGATTTCGGAGTAAATTAGGATCGTCGATCGGAATATCGCTGTCGGGATCGTCATCGGGAAAGCCGACAAAACCACCTAGCGGTAGTGCTCGGAGCGCGTATTCAGTTTGTGTACCTTGGTATTTTAATAATATTGGCCCAAAGCCG
>NZ_JANOJV010000175.1:0-29230 GCF_031418915.1 Chamaesiphon sp. VAR_48_metabat_135_sub
CAATTCTCTCGTTTTATTAGATGAAATTGGACGAGGAACAGCTACATTTGACGGTTTGTCGATCGCCTGGGCAGTCGCCGAATATCTCGCCACCGAAATCGGTTCTCGCACAATTTTTGCCACCCATTATCACGAACTAAACGAACTCGCCTCGATCCTATCTAACGTCGCAAATTATCAAGTCACAGTCAAAGAACTCCCCGATCAAATTATCTTTCTCCATCAAGTCCAACCAGGCGGAGCAAGTAAATCCTACGGGATTGAAGCGGGAAGACTCGCAGGTCTACCACCAACAGTAATTAGTCGCGCCCGACAGGTGATGTCGCAGATTGAGGAGCATAGTAAAATCGCATTGGGGCTACGAGAATCGATGTCTTGAGATTCATTCGTTTGATATAACGTTAAGGATCATTTCAACAACTCGATAGACATGGGAACCTGGAGTTTGCGGCCAGTTTTGATTAGCATTTGGATGTAGCTCTTTTGCCCGTCGAATAGCATCCTGAATATGTTCAAGAAAAGGAGATACATCAAGATTACTGCCATTATAACTCCCTAAAATAGATCGCAGCCTTGTTTTGAAATCCTTGCTGCTGGTATCATCGGGATCTAAATCTCCAAGATGTAAACACAACCAAGCTTCAAAACAGGGATTGCTGATCGCTAAATGATATTTTTTCTGTTTGGCTTGGCGACAGACTGAGCTTAGATTCTTTGCGCCCCAGCGATCTACATCTAATACTAACCATAATGTATCCTCTTCATTTAGATCATACTTTTCAGCAAATTCATCAAGCCTTTTTATTACATATTGTGGTGCAGAGTCATTTTCTACTCCCGTCGTAATGACGGCAATTTTAATGCGGGAATCATTGAATATTTCAAAATAGCTCTCCTCCGTTTTAGCACCTTCAGTAGCAATTACAAATAATCGTGCATCTCGAATGTTATATCGGCGATCGAGCAACTTCGTTCTACGAGCTTTTTGCATTACTGTTATCAAGCCTTGACTTTAATAGCAGGAGACTCTGTTTCGCAATTAAGCCAGCCTAAAGTACTAATATCGCCAAAAAATGGAATTGCACCAAACCGCCCATCTAAATAGCCTTTTCCAACTTTTAAATCGGGTCTAATCTTAAATTCTGCCAATGAATATAGGTGAGATCCCCCTTGCTTGTTTTTTTCTACAAGCCAAATTTCATCTCGACGTAAAAGTTTTAAATCAAGTAAATTTGTGTCGTGAGTCGTGAAAATTAGTTGGTTTTTACTTTCTTCAGTTTTACATTGCAAGAAAAATTCTAGAAACTGACGTGACAACAAAGGATGTAATCGACAATCTAATTCATCCAACAATACAACCTTCTCTGATTTATTTTTGAGGATAAATAAAGCAGGAATCAAATTAATCAAACGCTGTGTACCTTCTGATTCCTCTTCTATAGAGAATTCTACAAGCTGATCTTTGTCATTTAGATGCTTAGTTTTAAGTTGCATTAAACTTAGTTGACCTCCATCTCGTTTCATAAGGAGATATCTCTTTCCAGGCATATTTTCAAGCATGATTATAGAATCTTCATTGCTCTCAGCAAGTTGCTGATTAAGTTCTTCCCTCATGTTTACAGGCATTTCTGGAAAATGAGCATCAAAATCAAGTGCAACTTCCTCGACGCTAATGGAATCAATGCCAGTACCAGAAAATTTCAAAAACTTACCAAGAAAGCTAGTAAATTCTTCACTACTTAGTATTCCAATCTCTAGACCTATGGAGCGAGGATCTGAAGGAATTATCGTTAGAACTCTCTTGAACCAATGAACAATAGGCATCAGAATTGTAACATTTCGATCTACAGCTTCTGTCAAGAAAAGTTGATTCGATCTTGTCCCTTTTGCAATAAATTCTAGAAACTGCTTCTCTTTGTCACCTTTACCTCTAAGTATCGATCCATACTCTATTTTTGTTTCTTTGCTTTCAGAAGTAGTTCTGTCAAAATATTGCACTTCTCTTTTTTTGTTAGGCGGGACTCCGTAAAGCCATTCTTCAAGTATCTGACCAGAATTGAATGTAAAGCCATAAGAATATAACGCATTTCCATAAGTAAATATGAACTCAAATTTACTAGGCTTTTTACTGTAGTCTCCTAGTTTGAATGTAGGGACTAGAATAGCTTTCCCACTGCGCGTTCCTTCGACAATTAAATCTTGTGCAAAATCAATGGCTTTAATCAGATTAGATTTGCCTGCTGCATTTGCACCATAAATAGCTGCAACAGGCAGCAATGATTTACCTTTGCCAGCTACATCGACAGCAAGATGCGCTAGATGGCTTACATCACTATTCGCACCTAACATGCTGAAGGTGGTTTCATCCCTGAAGGATAGAAAGTTTTCGATTGTAACTTGAACCAGCATTACGCCCTCATCTGAGATGAAACTATTAATGATCGAGAATTTAAAATACTAATAATGGAGATTTTTTCTCTTTAAATCATCTTTAATAACAATTATATCCTTTAATCATGCCACCAATAACAATTTGCCGTATTGATTATGGCGAAGATCGATGGATGGGGATTGGATTTCTCGGTCTTGGTGTAGCGGTAGTTGTCTGGACAGAGCGACAAGGGGATATAATCCGAATAATTTCAGCACGAAGAGCAAACCGTCATGAACAAAAACGACTCGAACAATACCTCAGGTACTAATTGGGAAGCATTGGCAGAGATGTCTGATGACAACATTGATTACTCAGATATTCCACCATTAACGGATGAATTTTTTGAGCGTGCAACACTACGAATTCCAGCAGCACAGGCTCATAATTTAGTGCATCTAGATCCCGATGTGATGAAATGGTTTCAGTCTCAAGGTATACAGCCGACAGAAATGATTAATACAGTTCTACGCCGATATATTGAAAATAACACCCGACAATCTGCATAAAAATAGACATTTCGGTTAATAGTATGGATCATCTTTCCATTTATCCTTTTATCCTTATCGTATTCAGAGTGAGTTAATACATACTTGATGTAGATTCGCTGAGTATCATTGACACTGAAAAGAAAGTATCAAACAAATTTATGAACGAATTCATAGGTGAAATCAATTCGTCCTTTACGCAGTAAAGCTGGGTCCATGCGATCGGTTGTATTGCAGGTCATTAATACTACCAATTTCTGTTGAATATGAATCCCCGCTTCATCAATTACGCTCTGATAAAGTGTCCCATCTAGCAGACTCAAAATATGTTCGGTTTTACTATTATCTTGGGCGGATTCAAGGGCACGATTTTTGGCGAGGTTATCAGCTTCATTAATAATCAGACAAATCCGCTCTAAATAACTCGGTGGTACGAAGTTTTCGACAGCATCGTGATCGAGGATAAAGATCACATAACCCAAGGGCATTAGTACTTCTTTGGCGATCGCTTGCGTCCAGACAGTTTTACCTGTGCCAGGCGCACCGTTGACGAGTACAGCCACTCGATCGTCGTCAATAATTGCTTGTTGAACTAGATCGCTAAAGATTTGAATATCGGCTGAGAACGATCGAATGGGATAGTCGCTATTGATTTTACCTACCCGACTTTTATAGCCGCTTAAAATCACGGCTACATCATAAGTAGCTTTATTAATTAATGGGGCTAAATCCTTGGCACAAATTGTATATTGACGTTTGCCTTTTTCGTATGTCTCCACCTGTACCCAGATATCATATTCTTTCCAGTAAGCCGAAACATAGCCCAGGACTTCCAGCCGATCCCAACTAGTGAATCGATCGCAAGGATAGTAGAAATACCGCTCCCAATAGTACTGAGTAATCAGATCGGGTTTGCCCAAAATCTCCAGAATATTCTTGACAGTGATTTCTTCCAATCGATTGAGCACATACTCGATCGGAATACTATCGCGACTGACTAATTGAACGATCGGAGTTTGAGCGACGAGGACATCTTTATGTCGGCGATCGGGTGCGGCCGGATCTGGCGTAATATAGTTCCAGAGTTCGTTAAATTCATACTGCACGCTATCTGAAAATACATTCAGAATATTTGCCCACCATGAATATTGTTTGCGGCTGAGAGCATCGGCGACATCGCTAAAAAAATCAGCACTCCGTTTCGCTAAATTCCAGGTATCATTAACAACTATATTCGCGAAAAAACCAACATCCAAATCCCGATTTAGCGGTCGCCATCCCGCTGCTAATAGCCCTTTATTTTGAGCGTTATTATTCTGGTTGAAATCTCCATATCCCATATTAATTTTCTGTCTTTAAAATTTGCTTCAAGAGCTTAATGCTCTAGGCGAATCACGCTGCTAATAGTTGTAGATATTGTGGTGGTACCTCATCAACCAACCACACATCATTTTCGGTGCAGTAGAAGTCATAACCATTGCTTTCCATTAACAGCGCATTTACACCCAATACAATGCTCTTCCCACGTCTACCACCTACTTGATGAGCCATACTCAAATTTGTGGTGAGATGAACGTGGTGACGAGACATTTTTTGCAATCCTGTCTTTAAAATTTCTGTTACTACTTTGACATGAGTCCCATGATAGAGAATGGCAGGAGGAGTGCGAACTGGAAGTTGTAAATCTACTTCAGTAGAATGTCCCTGATTGGCGCGAATTAAATCGCCGGAATCATCGAAAGAAAAACGTTGTTTCTCATTGGTGGCTACGACTTGTTTGAGATCGGCTAAACTAATTTCAAATCCATTTTTGGCTGTGGCGGCTAGCAGATCGGCTACATTTACCCATCCACCTGGTGCGAGTTCCAAGCCGATACGTTCTGGTTGGTGGCGCAAGTGTTTGGATAGGTATTTACTGATTCTAACGTGGCGTTGGGGAATTTGCTGTTTGCTCATAGGGGAGTTGGGAGAAGAGTAAAGGGTAAAGGGTAAAGGGGCATAATCATCAGCCTCCCCCCTGCCCTTTACCTAGAACAGCAGAATGCCCCCACCAAAACGGTACTCCGTTTGGTGGTGGATTGGTCGGGTCACCCGACCAGTAGATGAATGCGAGTGAGGTGACGATTGCCTGCCCGACAATCCCGACAATCAGCAGATCTCGGAAGGAGGGCAGGCATGAGGAGACGAACAAATTCATTGCTTATTCAATATTTTATCTGGGTTTTTCTAGATAAAATTATGTTATCATAGTTTCATGATAGTTAGAGAAGCCAAGCTAAAACACGGTACACCAGAGCAATATTCTGCCATTGATGAAGCCATCCAAACAGCACAGTTCATTCGGAACAAAGCCGTTCGCTATTGGATGAACAATCAAGGCACGAGTAAAGCCGATTTGTACAGCATATGCAAAGACCTGGCTAAAGAGTTTGACTTTGCTAAGAAGCTTAACTCCGCCGCTCGTCAAGCTAGTGCTGAACGTGCTTGGGCTGCTATCTCTAGCTTCTATGCCCGATGCAAAAAGGGTGTAGGAAAGAAAGCGGATGCTTTCCGGTCGGGTTCCCCGACCATGGAAAAGCACCAAGCAGGTTTTCCCAAGTTTAAAAAACATTGTCGCTCTGTTGAATATAAGGTTTCAGGATGGAAACTATCAGATGATTGCAAATCGATCGCATTCACCGATGGTTTTGAGATTGGAACATTGTCGATATTTTGCAACAATGAAACTCAAGAAGACTTGCAAAGGTTAAAAATTAATCGTGTGCGGATTGTGCGGAGAGCAGATGGGTATTATGCCCAATTCTGTTTTGATGCAGATCGTAAAGAGCAGGGGGAGTATTCGGGTAATGTTGTCGGATTGGATCTAGGGTTGAAGTTTTTCACCAAAGACCAAAATGATAACGCCGTCATCTACCCTCAATTCTTGCGAAAGTCCGAACGCAAATTAAAAAAAGCTGCCAGAAGATTAAGTAAGAAGTTTGTCAAAGGTGCTAAACCTCAATCAAACAACTACCACAGGGCACGGAAACGACTAGGAAGAGTTCATCTCAAAATTCAACGCCAGCGAAAAGATTGGGCAATCAAGCAAGCCCGAAACGTAGTGATATCTAACGATGTCGTGGTGTATGAAAATTTGCAGATTGCGAACATGGTCAAAAATCATCATTTGGCTAAGTCAATTTCTGATGCTGGTTGGTATCAATACACTCAATGGCTAGACTACTACGGCAAGATTTGGGATAAAGCAGTTGTGGCAGTATCGCCTAACTACACGTCCCAAGATTGCTCTAATTGCGGTCATCGGGTCAAAAAATCCCTCAGTACTAGAACACATTCATGTCCTAACTGCAAGATTGAGATTTGTCGCGACACAAATGCGGCTCTGAACATTCTGCATAAAGGATTGAACATTCTTGGTGTTGAGTGGAACAAACAGCGTGGCGGGTCACCCGCCCAGCACAGTACGTCAGGGCATGACGAATCTGGCTCGGAAGCGGAGTTCGTCCGGTCGGGGAACCCGACCATGGAACGAACCCAAGCAGAGTGAAAGCATGGGGAGAAGATCGCCACTGCTGCTGATAAGCAATTTGATTCGGTAAGCGAACTTCGATGAACCATGAATAAGAATCCCCCACTGTAGCGGTACTCCGCTCAGTGACGGGAGTATGTCAATATAGATGGCAAACTAGCACGATCGAACTCACATTATCTCTAGCATACCCACGATCGAATCAAACCATGGCTAGAGAATGCTGCGTCAGATTAAAAGATCGTATGATTTCTGCGCTGACTCTGACGATCGCGATTATAGTAGAAGCTGATATCGATCGAATATTTCTAACCCCTAAATCCTAATTAGCATGGAAAGCCAAGATTTGCTTCTATTAGTCGTATTACTCTGCCCAGGTTTGCTGTTATCGGTAACGATCATGCTGACTTTTGCTGCTGGTGGCTGAATTAGTCGCCGAACTGCGTTCTGCTACGGATAGATTGATTGCTGTAAAAGTTAAAATGCTCGAATACCAACGACTGGGAGTAAGATTTGGCTCAACCTGTCGATTTTGGGGATAGACAGGTTGAGCTGTATCGTTTGGGTCGAGAAGTTGAGGCGATTCAATCCCCAGACGCTATTCATTGTGGTGATGTCCTACCCCGAATTTAGTAATCTCAGAAACCAACTTAACTGTACGCTCGCGCTTTCGCCAACACCCCTACAACTCCCCCAACTCCATTACCAATCTCGCTGTGTCAAACCCCTAGCATGTTGATAGCAGTTTTCAGCTTCTTGCCACTGTTCGAGACTGCTGTAAACCCTACCCTTATTGAACCATAACTCTGGATTCTCCGGATCTAGTCCAGTGGCTTGCTCAAAGCTGAATAGGGCATTGTCGAGTCGATGGAGTTCGAGCAGACAATTTCCGCGACTATTCCAGGCGGCTGCTCGATCTGGGTCGAGGTTGAGGACGATTTCATAGTCAGCTAACGCCGCTTCAAATTCACGTCTCATCAGATGAATATTGCCCCGTCGAGACCAAGCGAGAATATATTCTGGGTCTAATCCTATCGATCGATCGAGACTAACGATCGCGGCTTCTACTTGTCCTAGAGCTTGCTGGGCAATCGACTGTTTGTACCAAGTTGGGGCATCATCATCCCTAAGTTGAAGACTGGTCTGATAGCACTGGAGAGCCTCAGGATACTGTTGGAGGTTGAGGTGGATTAAACCCTGGTTATTCCAGCCTGTGGGGTCTTGAGGGGCAACCTTGGTGGCTTGGCGATAACTGTGGAGGGCACTTTCTAAGTTGCCGAGTTGAAAGAGGGCATTGCCGCGACCATTCCAGGCGTGATGCTCGGAGGAAGAAGCTCCAGTTACGAGCGTGCGCGATAAGGTCAGGGATCGATCGAAGCTAGCAACAGCGGCTTCCCATTGTTTGAGTTCGAGCAGAGCATTGCCTCGGTGATAATAGGCGTGGCTATCGTCGGGGTTGATAATCGCACAGTTGTCGTAACAGGCGATCGCATCTTCGTATTTTTGGAGATGAAATAAGGCGATGCCCCGATCGATCCACACGAGGGGATCTTGGGGATTGACACTGACACTTTGCTCGTAACATGCTAGTGCTTCCTGCCAACAGCCCAGTTGTTTGAGAGAGATCGCTCTACCATTCCAGGCATTGGCATCGTGAGGATGGATTTCCAAGCTCTGCTCGTGGGAATGGGCGGCTTCTTCATAACGGTGGAGGTGGAATAGAGCCTTACCCCGATTGTGCCAGCTTTGGTAGAACAGGGGTTGTAATTTTAAAGCTTTGTCATAACTATCGATCGCCTCCTCATAGCGTTTGAGCGATCCGAGGACGTTACCATGATTGTTCCAGATATAATAATCTTCTGGCTCGATCTGTAGTGCGCGTTCGTAGCTATCGAGGGCGCGTTCTCTGTGTCCTAATTGGAATAGCAGATTTCCCTGTTGATACCAAGCTGGAGCGTAGTCTGGATCTAGTTCCAAACAGCGTTTGTAGCTGTCAAGATTCTCGGTTGTGTCGGTCTGGATCTGAAACTGGACTTGTCCGCGTTGGTACCAAGCCAGGGCAAAATTGGGATCGGACTCAATTGCTTTGTTGTAACTAGCTAGAGCATCTTCCCAGCGTTCCAAGTGACTGAGTAAATGACCGCGATGGTAATATGTATCGGATCGATCGGGTTCTAGCTCCAGTGCTTGACGATAGGCATTTAGAGCCGCGACAAATTCGCCTTGATGGTATTGAGCCTGTCCCAATAGGTGCCAACTTCTCGCCCGCTCTGGCTGAATTTCGGTGGCTGTTTGAAGGCTATCTACAGCGGTATTGTAATCGCGTAGCTCGATCGAGATGCGTCCATGTTGTTCCCAAACGTTGGCATTGTTGGGATCGAGTTCGATGGCTTGACAGCAGGATATCAGTGCAGTTTCCCATTCGCCTTGAGCGGCTTGAACTTGGCTTTGGTTGAAGAAGATCGATGAGTGATTTTGAGGATCGAGACTCAGAGCGCGCTCATAGCAAGCATCAGCACCTTCCCAGCGGTCAAGTCCGGCTAGGGCTAAACCTTTGGCATACCAGGCTGCTGGTGCATTTTCATCCAATTCAAGGGCTTTGTCATAGCAGGCGAGAGCTTCTTCCCAGCGTTGTAACTGGGATAGAACGTGCCCGTGGCTATAGCAGAGATCGTAACTGGGAGAGGTTAAGATGGTGACTCGTTCGTAACAAATTGCCGCACGTTCCCATTCCTGCAATTGTTGGAGAGCCTTGCCTTGACGATACCAGGCTTCGACACGATCGGGTTGGAGACTCGTTACCTGTTGGTAAGCATAGACAGATTCGGCTAATTCGGCTAATTGCCAGAGTAAATTGCCCAATCCATACCAGGTATCGGGATCTTGGGGGTGAAATTCGATCGCCCGCTCGTAGGCTCCTCGCGCAGCTTCGGTATCGCCGATTTGGGTTAATTCTTTGCCCAAATTATGCCAAGCGGGATGATAGTTGGGTTGAATTTCGATCGCTTTGCGGTAGCTGTCGATCGCTTGGTCTGGTTGACCCAAATGTGCTAAGGTGAGGCCGCGATCGTTCCAACTGTGGCAATCTTGAGGATTGAGTTCGAGGGCGCGGTCGTAAACATCCAGTGCTGCGGAATAGCGTTGGAGTTTGAGCAGAGTTTTGCCTTGAAGGTACCAAACAGTCGCCGCATTCTTGTTAATTTTCACAGCTTGCTGATAGCTGTAGAGCGCATCTTCCCATTGTTCTAGGTGGGAGTAAGCATAGCCGCGTTGATACCAACAATCGAAGCTATTGGGCGCGATCGCTAGGGCTGCATCGTAGCTAGCAATTGCCTCAGGATAGCGGTTAAGCTTGAATAGTGACTGTCCTTTGCCCTGAATGGCGGGGGCGAAGTTTGGCTCCATGGAGATCGCTCGCTCGTAATTGAGCAGGGCGTATTCATATCTACCTAATTCCGAGAGCGCGTTACCGCGTTCGTACCAGGCTTCGTGAAAATTGGAGTTAATCGCGATCGCTCGATCGTAACTTTCTAATGCCGAGCTATACTCTTTTTGCAATCCTTGGACGATGCCATAACTATGCCAGATTGCCGGATCTTTAGACCTCAGTTTTAGCGTTTGCTCTAGACTGGAAATTGCTTCACAATACTGTCCAAGTTCGGCAAAAGTTTTACCGCGCTCGTACCACGGTTCATAGTTTTCGGGGTGGAGGGCGATCGATCGATTGTAGCAGTCTAGAGCTTCCTGCTGTTGACCTAACGCTGCACAAGCCTGACCCCGACTGTGCCAGGTGTAGGCTTCTTCTGGCTGATAACTCAGAGCTTTATCGTAACTGACGATCGCCTCAGCATAGTTACCCTGATGCGCCAATGTCATCCCCTGATTGTACCAAGCGGGATAAAATTCGGGATTGAGTTTGAGGGTATGATTGTAGCTACTAATTGCCTCGTCGTATCTACCTAAATGAAACAGCACGAAGCCTAGATTATTCCAGGCTTGGTGGTAATCTGGCTTGAGCTTGAGAGTTTGGTCGTAACAACCCAAAGCTTGCTCGTACTTACTCAGGTGAAATAATGCCATCCCTTTGTTGTACCAAGCTTGATGAAATTGGGGGTTGAGCTTAATCGTGCGATCGTAACTGACGATTGCGGCATCATAGCGGTGGAGATGAAATTGGGCTACACCCAAGTTATTCCAAGCCGTATAAAAATCTGGGTGCAGCCTAGTCGCTTGTTCATATGCATTAATTGCCGACTCAAACTTACCGAGTTTGAATAGGGTTTTGCCCTGATTATTCCAAGCATCACTATGATTGGAGTCGAGTTGGGTGGCTTTCCGATAGCAGTCGAGTGCGTGTTCGTACCGTCCCAGTTGGAACATTGCCTTACCGCGATTATTCCAAGTTTCGGCATCTTTGGGCAAAAGTGTGGTAGCCTGGGTGTAGCAATTAAGAGCTTCTTGAGGTCGATCGAGCTGCGACAGGATATTACCGCGATTCGTCCAACCTTCAGCTAATTGGGGCTGTAACTTGGTCACGACTTCATATTTGCGGAGTGCGGTTTCCAATTCGCCCAGATGGAACAGAATATTGCCACAGTGATTCCAGGCTTGATAAAAGTCTGGTTGCAGTTGGGTAACTCTAGTATAAGCTTTGAGAGCTGCCTCAAAATCACCTAGGAAAAATAATACTTTGCCCTGATTGTACCAAGCTGCTTGAAAATCGGGGGCGATATCGATCGCGCAGCGGTAACATCTTAGTGCATCTTGAAAACTTTTTTGCTCGAAGTGGGCAACGCCCAAGTTATTCCAAGCTTGAGAGAATTGCGAATCGAGTTCTGTTGCCTTCTGATAGGCATGAATTGCTGGTGTGAGCTTATTTAATTGAAATAATACCTGACCTTGATTATTCCAAGCAAATCGATCGCTCGGATCGATCTGCAAACTCTGTTCGTAACAACTAGCGGCTGCTTGCAGGTGTCCGATCTGAAACAATAACCAGCCCTTATTTGACAGGGTTAGACTATCATCTGGCTTGAGTTCTAGTGCCCGATCGTAAGCCGATAGTGCTGCATCATACTGTTGTAGCTCGAATAGAGCGCGTCCCTTTTGATAAAGCGCGAACCGCTCATCAGGATGGATCTCGATCGCTCGATCGCAGCTCCTAATTGTTTCTTGGTAACGCCCGAGTTGAAATAGCACCCAGCCTCGATTTGCCCAAGCTTCAGCATCTTCAGGCTGGAGATCGATCGCTCGATCGTAAGCAGTGAAGGCTTCCTCCCATCTTCTCAGCCCAACCAAAACCCAACCTAAACTTGCCCACACTTCTTGCCTGTGGGGTTGTAGCTCGATTGTCTTATTATAGCAAGCTAAGGCAACATCCAGTTTCCCTGCATTACGATACAAGTTTCCCTGACTGTACCAAGCTTCTGGGTCATCTGTGGCCACGGGAGGAGTTAGGTATTCGGACTCAGTTAGAAAATCTTGTTTCATTATCTCATGTTCGGCGATTGCTGTCGCAGATGAATCTCCATTTGGGAGAGATCCATTTAGCCGATCGGCTAAATATTGGGTCGCAGAGACAGATTCACCCGACGATCGACCACGATTTATTGGTGGAATTGCTCCAACAGAAACTCGTTCTTCGATTTGGGCTGCTTTTTTCTTGTTACTACTGCTCCAAAATTTACTCAGCATAATTGGTTTCAAAGATGTTCAAAAGACTTCAAAGGTAAAAAATCTCGCGCAGTTTATGTATCGAAAGTGTAACGTTGACGAAATATTGACTTGGGTGCTGAAGATCGTCTGAATTATTGACGAAAGTAAGTAAAAATCGATGGATGTAGCTAGAGAGTTACAAGCCATACGCTGGAATGAGTTGAGTGCATTTAGAGTCTAACTGGTCTCAATTCAATTTTTTGTTACTTTGGCAACTTATTTCAATGTATAAAAAAGGTATCTCCACCAGACATAATCTATGGACTAGTGCCGAATTTCACCAAACTTAAATTAAAGTGAATTATATGGCACAAACACACTAAATTGTCATAATCTCCTACAAACGATCCAAAAAGACTAGTCTCAGGATTATTCAAGAGGGGTTAGAAATGAGTCTCGATTGTTGCGGGTACAACGATCTCCATCAATTAGCCGTCTATTTCCCAAGAATTGTAACGATCGGCATAATAGCGGAGTAATCGATCGACCCGAATTTTATCCAGATCTGTCAGTCGATCGGCACCCGTAATTTCTAGACCGCCTAACTGACTCTCTGTATAGCTAAATACCCTATCGATCGGCTCTAAAAAAGTTACTGTTATTCCCTCAATTTGCTGCAAGTGAGCGGCTACCTCTCGGTATACAGCCAGAGGCATTTGGTGGTTGGAGATTGTGAATGTTGGCATGGGTGTGGGGTGTGGGGTGTGGGGTGTGGGGTGTGGGGGCGTGGGGGTGTGGGGGTGTGGGGGTGTTTCTTACTCCCCTACACCCTTTACGGTGGTACAGCCTACCCCCTTACTCCCCTACTCTCTACCCTCTATTTCAACAACACCTGCGCGGCAGCAGCAACACCAGCACCAGGTGTAAACCCAGTATGACCGAGTTCTAATAAGGTGGCTTCGAGGGCTGCCAGGGCGGTGAGGATATCGCGATCGCAAACGAAGCCTAAATGACCGATTCTAAAGATTTTACCTTTGAGGTCATCCTGACCGCCAGCTAGGACAATATCAAATTTCTTTTTCATCACACTGCGAATCTGCTCCGCTGCTACTGAGGAAACAGCCGTAATTGCGGGGCTACCATGTCCTTCAGGCGCGTAGAGAGTCAACCCCATCGCCGTAACTGCGGCGCGGGAGGCGTGCATATGCCGCTGGTGACGTGCGAAAATGTTTTCTAGTCCTTCAGCCTTCATCATCGTTAAGGCAGCTTGGAGAGCGAAAATCAGGTTAACTGGAGGTGTAAATGGAGTGGTGTTTTTAGCTGCACCTTTGCTATATTTGCCCAAGTCCATGTAGTAGCGAGGTAATTTAGCTACTTTATAAGCTTCCCATGCCTTGGGGCTAACGGTAACGAAACCTAAACCAGGCGGAATCATAAAGCCTTTCTGGGAACCAGAACAAACGACATCTAAACCCCAACTATCGATCGGCACATTTACTGCACCCATACTAGTCACGGCATCGACGATAATTAGGGCACCATGTGCTTTAACATGTGTAGAAATAGTTTCGAGGTCATTAATGACTCCAGTAGAAGTCTCACTATGAGTGACGATGACACCTTTAATTGCTTTAGCCGTATCGGCATCTAAAGCCGACTTTACCCCATTTGGATCGATCGGTTGACCCCAGGGTGCAGTTACTTCTACAACATCTAGGGCGAATGCGTTAGCAACTTCCGCCCAACGTTCGCCAAACTTACCATTATGAACGACTAAGACTCGATCGCCAGGACTGAAGAAATTAATAATCCCTGCTTCCATTGCGCCCGTACCGGAAACAGTCAACATCAGTACATCATGCTCAGTTTGGTGCAACCACTTGAGATTAGCCGTGACATCTGCCATAATTTGACTAAACTCACCACTCCGATGGCCGATCGGGTGTTTGGCTAGAGCTAATAAAACATTCTCTGGCACTGGTGTAGGCCCAGGAATCATCAACATTAATTTGTTTTCCACGATCTTTAAATCCCGTTTAAAATAATAGTCAAACTTACGAGCTAGACTCAATCCGCTATTCCAGATGCAAAGTCTAACTCAATTTGCAGAACGTCAATTCTAGCTCAAGACCAGCCAATGCCGCTAGGGGTGTGGTTCACGATCGGCAATTTGGACGAGCCTCAGTAATTAAATTTTGGCGTTCGGGATTGGGCAAGAGGAACGCTAATTTTTATCAGAAGTACAGAATAACGCCTAAATCTCCTAACCCCCATTCCCTCGCTCCAAGTACTTCAAACCAGTTAGGATCGAGATTGTCATCACAGTTGCCACGATCGCCAATTTCCACAACCCACAGCCAGCGATGACTCCAATCGCCGCAGTTACCCAGATCGAAGCCGCCGAAGTTAAACCTGTCACTCGAATCGGTGTATCTTGATGAGCAGATGTCGCTGTATGGAGGATTTCCCCAGCACCCAAAAATCCTACACCAGCAGCAATTCCTTGGACAATTCGACCTAGACTATCAATATCTGTGCGATTCTCATACTGAGAGGCTGTGCCAATGACTAAAGCTATGGGCACAATGGTAAAGAGTGCCGCTCCCAAACTAACTAGCATATGGGTTCTCAGTCCGCCAGCCTTGTGGTGAATGTATCGATCTAAACCAATCGATCCACCAGCAACAATTGCTATACTCAATCGGATAGTGAGATCGAGCAAATTGCTGTCGCTCAGAATAGGTGTATCCATAGGGTCTGTTTTGAGGATATCATGGCATCATGTTAATGGTATATAGTAGTAACCTTTGATCACAAAAAAATGTTATGACAAATAATCTTATTCCTTATGATTGTGGTGACGACGATGTTATTGCCTTTGGTGAGGCAATGTTTCGTTCTGGTAAGCTAAAAAAGGCGATCGGGCAATCTTTTGATGGTTCGGTTGGTAGAGCGATCGATCAGAAACTACGACAGCATGGTTTAGAGATTCCGATTCGGATGATCGGTTCGACACGTTTAGCAAACGAACATTGTCAATGGTTCGATGAAGGTATTAGTTGTGAAATTCTCGATCTTGCTACCCGTCGTTGGTGTAAAGGTAAAGTTCGGGTGAAAGTTGCTGTTGAATTTTATGTAGAAGATCCAGAAGAAAAAATGTTATTACCAGGCGATTCAACAATCCGCGACCGCAATTCGCCACCAGCATCGCTCCGCGAACGGGAAGATCCATCCGCTGATGAGTATGTCAATAGTGAATATGTATTCACTGGTATTCATCATAACGGTCAATAGATTTTATCAATTATGAATTATGAGTTATAGATATCTACGGTAGATCGATCGATATAATTAAATATAAAATCTTTCACAATATCAACACTCAAGTTCTACTAAGAATTTGGGTGTTTTGCGTTGAGAAGACAATTACGATCGACGATACATTCCCTCTTATTTTAATACATACACGATCGCCTGATAATAAGGCTGATATTTAACATCGTTATCTGTGCAACTATAATAATGAATCAACTTATCGATCTCATCATCAGACAGTGGTAGCTCTAATTCTGGATCGTCATAGATACTCCCGATCGCACCTTTTCTTAATCCTTGCAACTTATCAATATTTAATCTCATTTTCTCGATTGTTTCTGCTGCGGCGGCTACTTTTCCACTCTGCGAGTTGGTAAAATTTCGCCAATGTCTGTATATTCAAAAAAGTCCTGGAGTCGATCGATCTCAAACAAATGACTTATGCAAGATATTTATCCGAGATCGTTAGTCGAGAATTAATACCATCAAATTCAATACAATACTACATTATAGATCTGCGGCTAAATTAGAACAGGAAATAACGCTGCGCCATTGGTAAAACAGTCGCAGGTTCACAGGTAAGTAACTCCCCATCCGCTCTCACTTCATAAGTTTCAGGATTAACTTCCATCCGTGGCAATGCGTCATTCAACTTCATATCCCGCTTACTCACATTCCGAGTCCCCGATACAACTAAAGCCTGTTTTTTCAATTGTAATTGGTCTGGTAAATACCGCTCCATTGCAATCTGGGAAATAAAGGTAAACGCAGTATTAGTTCTCGCACTACCATAACTCCCAAACATCGGTCGTATATGTACTGGTTGAGGTGTGGGAATACTAGCATTGGCATCGCCCATTTGTGCCCAGGCAATCATTCCACCCTTAATTACGGTTTCTGGTTTGACTCCAAAAAAGGCAGGTTTCCATAATACTAAATCAGCAATTTTACCAGACTCGATCGATCCCACATAGTTACTAATCCCGTGGGTAATCGCCGGATTGATTGTGTATTTAGAAATATAGCGTTTTGCTCGCAAATTATCCGCAGGTTGACGATCGTTTGGTAAACCACCCCGTTGGACTTTCATTTTATGGGCAGTTTGCCAAGTCCGAATAATTGATTCGCCAATTCTCCCCATCGCTTGAGAGTCGGAAGAAATCATACTAAATGCGCCCAAATCGTGGAGAATATCTTCAGCCGCGATCGTTTCTCTGCGAATTCTGGACTCGGCAAAAGCGACATCTTCAGGGATACTCGGACTCAAATGGTGACACACCATTAACATATCCAAATGTTCGTCGAGGGTATTTAAAGTATACGGACGAGTCGGATTAGTAGAAGAGGGTAATACATTTGCTTCCCCACAGACTTTGATAATATCTGGCGCATGTCCACCGCCTGCACCTTCGGTATGGTAAGTGTGAATTGTCCGCCCTTTAAACGCCGCAATTGTTGTCTCCACAAACCCCGCTTCATTGAGCGTATCCGAGTGAATCGCTACCTGAACATCATACTCATCCGCCACATTCAAACAATTATCGATCGCGGCGGGAGTAGTTCCCCAATCTTCATGCAATTTTAACCCGATTGCGCCTGCTTCTATCTGTTCGACCAAACCTTGAGGCTGACTGCTATTTCCCTTCCCCAATAAACCGATATTCATCGGAAAGGCATCCGCCGCCTGTAGCATCCTGTACATATTCCACACCCCAGGCGTACACGTCGTTGCACTCGTTCCGGCTGCTGGTCCAGTACCACCACCAATCATCGTTGTAATCCCCGACGCGATCGCTACATCAATCTGTTGCGGGCAGATAAAATGAATGTGGGTATCAATCCCCCCCGCTGTCAAAATCGACCCCTCCCCAGCGATAATTTCGGTACCTGGGCCGATAATAATATCAACATTATCTTGAATATAGGGATTCCCTGCCTTGCCTACTTTGTAAATTTTCCCATCCTTAATCCCCACATCTGCCTTAATAATTCCCCACCAATCCAGAATCACCGCATTGGTAATTACCAAATCCACCGCACCATCGGCGTTAGAAATCGGCGACTGTCCCATCCCATCCCGAATTACCTTTCCGCCACCAAATTTTACCTCATCCCCATAGGTCGTCAAATCTCGCTCGATTTCGATGAATAACTCTGTATCCGCAAGCCGGACTCGATCGCCTGTAGTGGGACCGTATGTCTGAGCGTAAGCACGGCGATCCATTCTATAACTCATATTCAGTCTGGGGAAGAGGTTGGATGATTATCTGGATTTTACTCGGATGACGTATTGTCTGCTCGGTATTATGCTGAGTTTGTTTGATACAGGCTATCGGTGCATCGTTAATTTTCAGTTTGAGCGAGACGACGAATATTTAGCACGTCGCTCATCTGTTTGATTTGAGCAAAACATCGTTCTAATTGGATCTTATCACTAACCTCGATCGACAGATCGATGATTGCGGGTTTAGCATAATGAGTGATTACGTTAGCCGATCGCACGTTAATTTTATTATCGGTCAAACGGGACAAGACATCCTTGAGTACGCCGACTCGATCGAGTACTTCCAATTGGACGCTGACGGGATAGGTACGTGGTTTCTCTTTGGTGACTTGGGTGTTCCAGCTTACAGGTAATAAGCGATTTCCATCCATCTGTTCGACATTTACGCAGCCTTGGCGGTGAATCGAAATCCCACTATTGCGCGTGACTAAACCGATAATTGGTTCGCCTGGAATCGGGCTACAACAACCCGCCAAATGATGTAACAGTCCCTCGATGCCTAGGATTGGGAAGTCGCTATTTTGGGGAGAATTTTGTTTGGGTGCGGTTGTTGGCGGTAGTTCGAGGGTGGGGGTTTGACGATCTTTAACCATCTCGCGGAGACGATTGACGACCATTTTCTGGGTGATTTCGCCATAGCCCAAACCTGCGAGTAAATCCTCGACGGTGACATAGTTACAGCGTTGGGCGACTGCGAGCATCGGTTCGGATTTTAACAGGGATTCTAGCCCATTTTTGCCCAGTTCTCGCTCTAAAAGTTCGCGCCCTCTAGCCACATTTTCATCTCGATTGGATTTCTTGTACCATTGAGTAATTCGGTTGCGTGCGCCAGGGCTGACGACGAAGTTCAACCAATCTAGGCTGGGATGACTATTCTCGCGGGTAATAACTTCGACAATATCGCCATTTAGCAGGGTCCGAGAAAGGGGGACAATTCGATCGTTGACCTTGGCTCCAGCACAGTGGTTGCCGACTTCGGTATGAATCCGGTAGGCGAAATCGACAGCGGTAGAACCTTGGCGGAGGGAGACGACTTCGCCTTTAGGGGTGAAGACGTAGACATCGCGTTCGAGTAAGTGATCTTTGAGACGATCGTCAAATTCGATCGCATCTTTGACATCATTTTGCCATTCTAATAGTTGTCGCAACCAGGCGAACTTTTCATCGACTTCGGTGCGTCTAGTCGTTGTGGTTGCTTTATTCGTTTCGGGTTTTGCTACATCCGATTTAGCTGTTTCTTTGTATTTCCAATGAGCGGCGATTCCGTATTCAGCAACATTATGCATTTCTAGCGTGCGGATCTGGACTTCTAATGGTGTCCCTGTGAATCCGACGACGGTGGTATGTAGAGATTGGTAGCGGTTGTTTTTTGGCAGTCCGATATAATCTTTAAACCTGCCAGGAATGGGCTTAAATACATCGTGAATTTCGGCTAGTGCTAAATAGCACTCGTGATTTGATTCAACGATAATGCGGATAGCGGTAAGATCGTAAATCTCGCTAAATTCTTTTTTCTGATACCGCATCTTTTGATAGATACTGTAGAGATGTTTTGGTCTACCGCTGATATCTACATATTTAATGTTCGCTCGATCGAGTCGATGCCGAATCATCTCGGTTACGTTGGCAATCCTTGCCTCGCGTGCTGTTCGCTTCTCGGCGACTAAATCTTGGATGCGCCGATAATCTTCAGCTTCGATATATTTGAACGAGAGATCTTCTAATTCCCACTTAATTCGACCCAAGCCTAATCTATCTGCTAAAGGTGCAAAAATATCGCGCGTTTCTTGGGAAATTGCTTGCTGTCGTTCGATTCGTAAATGATCGAGAGTACGCATATTATGCACTCGATCTGCTAACTTAACGACGATCACTCGAATATCCTGCGCCATCGCGACAAACATGCGGCGGAAATTCTCCGCTTGTTGCTCCTTCTTACTAGAAAATTCAAACTTAGAAAGCTTCGTCACTCCTTCAACTAAATGCGCCGTTTCCGAACCAAATCTCGACTCAATCTCATCGATCGTAATGTCCGTATCTTCCACAATATCATGTAAAAAACCTGCCGCAATCATCGCCGAGCCGCCACCTAAATCTCGCAGCAATCCGGCGACGGCGACAGGATGACAAATATACGGTTCTCCCGACTTCCGTTTTTGTTCGCCATGTAGATCGTAGGCAAATTGAAAGGCATTCTTAATTAATTGTTTATCTAGATCGATCGCCAGATCTGGATTTTTCTCTCCATCCAAACACTGTTGCAACCAATCGGGAATATCGCAATCGTATGTCAAAATACTACTATCGTTAGCTAGAACAGGTTCAGCGATTTTAGCAACATCTTCAATATCGTTAGCAGAAATAGAGATGGGAGTAGTCATGGCGAAGAGAATAGGGTAGATAATACCAAATGACTTTAAATAGAGATAATTCGAGCAGATGTAGCGATCGATAGATAGAAGTGTAAAATTATTTACAGATATACATTCTATTCTAACCAAGTTAGTTATGTTGCCAACCGAACAGATTTTAATGTGGCAACAATTATTTAGTCTGCTCTCTAACTTGCCCGCCGACTCTATTCCTGACTTAAAAACCAGTCTCAGTCAGGCGGTCGAGTTTTTCGAGCATGAGATCCTCAACCAAGATCTCGATCGCCTTCCCGATCCCATCGCTGGTAAAATGCGATCGTATTTAACCGAAAGCCATCGGCTATTACGATTACTCCCGATCGATCTAATGTTTATCGCCGCTGCTCGTAATCCCACGACCAGCCACCAACGCCGTCAAGCCTATCAAGATAAACTAACTCTACTCCTTCAATATTGCCAAGCTGTCACAAGCAATTCATAATTCTAATTACTAATTCAAAGCCCAAAGCCTAAAGCCCAAAGCCTAAAGCCTAAAATGGATTGTCCTAAATGTAAGTCTGAGCTGGTAAATGGGATTCTCAGCGATATGCTATTGACAAAACACTGTCAAGAGTGCGCGGGTGAATGGATTTCTAGACGTAATTATCAGAGCTGGAGATCCGAACGCCCAGATATTGCAATAAACCCCGATGTTGTCAGTCAAAATTATCATCTCCCCTATACTCCTAGTCCACTCGATGCAAAAACAGCTCCCTGCCCAGAATGTGGGCGGATTATGGCGAGAGGAAAGATCTCGCTCAAACAACCATTTTATCTCGAACATTGTCTCACCTGTGGCGGCATCTGGTGCGATCGAGGCGAATGGGCGGTACTCGAACAATTAAAGCTCGACACGAATATCGCCCAAATCTTCTCTGGCGTTTGGCAAGCTCAGGTTCGCTCCAGCCATCTAAATGAACTCGAACGTCAATCCGTAATCGATAAAATCGGTGTCGAAATGGCACAACGAGTTTTCGAGCTAGCCGATCTTCTCTCTAAACACCCTAATGGTGATTTCGCTGCCGCTTATTTGATGCGCCGATTTCAACGAGATCGTGAGTAGGGGATAGGGAAGGGTGGGAGTGGGGGAGTAAGGGAGTAGGGGAGTAACGGAGTAAGAAACCCCCCAACACCCCAACCCCATGCCTCCACTACTAAGCGTCCAAAACCTCTGGGTAACATATCCCCAAGCAGAATCGAGTCAGCAATTGGTAAATGCGATTGAGGATGTATCCTTTACATTGGCTGCGGGCGAAAAAATCGGCTTTGTTGGGGAATCAGGCTGTGGTAAATCTACCCTAGGTAAGGCAATAATGCGCTTGCTGCCCACCAATTCTCGGATTGAGGGTGAAATCTTATTTGAGGGACGATCCGTCCCTCAGATGGATGCTGAAGCCATTCGCAGATTTCGGGGCGAAGTTGTGGGATTAATCTTTCAAGATCCGATGACACGATTAGATCCGCTAATGAGCATCGGCAATCACTGTCTGGAAACACTCCAAGCGCATGAACCAAATCTGACCAAACAACAAGCCAAACAACGCGCTCTAGCCACCCTAGCAGCCGTCAAAATCCCTGAAGAGCGGTGGAACCAGTATCCCCACGAATTCAGCGGTGGAATGCGCCAGCGGGTGGCGATCGCGTTAGCTTTGCTATTAAACCCTAAGCTGATTATTGCCGACGAACCGACGACGAGTTTAGATGTGCGAGTATCGGCGGAAATACTGCGAGAATTGATGCGGTTGTGTGAAGAACGTCAAATGGGATTATTGTTGATTTCTCACGATCTTGCCACGATCGCGACTTATTGCGATCGCATTGTCGTGATGAATAAAGGACGCAAGGAAGAAGAAGGAAGTGTCGAACAGATTTTTGGCGATCCCCAAGCTGAATACACCAAAATATTACTGAAATCGGCTCTACACACCCAAAATGACAATCGAGTAGCAGATCTGACAGCCACAGCTCTAGCTGATAGGAAGCCAATTTTAACACTCGAAGGACTCCAGAAACATTACACGATCGAGACTAGTTTTCTCCAGCGATTGTTCACCAACGCCAAAACTGAAACGATTAAAGCTGTCGATAATATTCAGCTCGAACTCTATGAAGGGGAGATCTTTGGCTTAGTCGGCGAATCTGGCTGTGGTAAAAGCACACTCTCTCGCACGATCCTCCAGTTAATTCCTGCTACGGGCGGTACAGTTACATTTTGCGGTGAAGAACTCACCAAATTATCGCTCAAACAGATTCGCACTAAACGCCGAGAGATGCAGATGATCTTCCAAGATCCTAGCGCGTCGCTCAACCCGATGATGACCATTGGCGAAAGCATCGGCGATCCTCTGAATATCCATGAGATTAACGCCACCCCCTTCGAGACAAGAGCGCAAGTGCTAGCAATGCTAGAACGAGTGGGACTGACTCCAGCTTCAGAATACTTCGATAGATACCCCAACCAGCTCTCAGGCGGACAACAGCAGCGGGTAGGTATCGCTCGAGCGTTGATTACCAAACCCAAATTAGTAATTTGCGACGAACCAGTCAGCATGTTGGATGCTACCATTCAATCAGAAGTATTAGACCTGATGCTCGAACTCAAACGCGAAGATAATCTCACTTATCTATTTATCACTCACGATCTATGGCTGGCTAAATTTTTATGCGATCGAATTGCCGTAATGAATCAAGGTAAAATCGTCGAAATGGGCGAAACCCGAGAAATTTTTAGCAATCCTCAGCAACCATACACTCAAGAGCTACTCGCCGCCGCTCCCCTCTTGACAAGACAAGGATAAAGTCATATTCACTATTTACTATCCCCTAATTTAAATATCCTGACAGAAATTCTATCCCAATGCATGTTAATATTACTCGCGATATGGATTCTCGTTGGGAGATGCTTGGCGATCTAATAAATATTAACGGTCGATCGTGTATTTTAAGAGTTAATAAAAATTGGGGTGCAAAACATGAATGTCTGGAATCTCGGTGCAGGTATTGCCAGTATTGCGTCACTGATTTTTCACCTTAGTGGTAAAGGTTCTCGTCTACGGCAATTTACATTACCTACAACCACCGCATTAGTGGGATTTACGATCGGTAAAAATCAGGCAGATCTCGAACAGACAGCCAGCCTATTTTTGCAAGATCCACACTTATTGCTGATGTTAGTAGTGATGATGTTATTATTTGGGTTGACAATGTATTTAGTTGAATTAACTAAGCCAGACGCTAAAATATCTCTGATATTTTTAGTTTTCTTATCAACTATTGCGATACCGCAACTGATCAAAAGCTACAATGATATTGCTCCAATGGTTGCTACCCCAGACTATCTCGCTTTAGCAAGAGTCAAGGAAAGCGATGGCAATACTGAAGATGCGATCGAGTATTTAAAAATCTACAGCAGACGAATCGATCGAGTCGAGCTGAAAAAACAAGTTAATGAAAAAATTGCTAATCTTCGCAAACAACAATTCAAGCGAGAATCTACTGCGAAGATTAAAAATAAAGATAATTAGATATTGAAGAATTGATAATTGATAATTAACAAATTAAATACTTGGTGGTAAACATTGGATGAACGAGATAAGATTGAGGATAAAAAATACTAGATCTCATGTCTCGATCGTTTATCTTCTTGCTGCTGTAATTGGGTCGATCTTAATTGGGTGTGAAAGTATCAATAGTTCTAGTAAGCAGCAATCTACCCAAAGTGCAAATACCATGACCAAAGAGGCTCCAGTCGATCGTGTAGCATCTTCACAAAAGCATCAACCCAAATCCAAACCCAAAATTGATACCGCTCGCGGAAATATTCCTGCCACCAGCAACCAGTCTGCAAGTACTGGTGAGGTAGTGGGTATTCAGCAAGGTATGCCATATAAAGAAGCCCGAAAAATTTTACTTCGACAAGGTTGGCAAGCAAATTTACCTGTTAGTAACGGTCAATTACCAAATCTTGAAAATGCTGCAATTAAGGCAGCCTTTGAGTTAGGATTTGAGGAAATTAAAGATTGTTCGGGAACTGGATTAGGACTGTGTAGATTTGAGTTTATCAATTATAAAGGAGAACAGTTAGTTGTCTCAGCAACAAGGGCAAGATCTGACAAAGGAAAACTGACAGTTTGGCGTTGGTTTCTTGAGGAAAATTCAGATCCTACACCAACAGAACCAGCATCAACTAAGATTCCAGATGGTCGTTATTGGCTGGGTGCAACCGATCAAGGTTTGGAAGTTTCAGGCGATCGATATCGATACGATACTGAAGGTGGAGAACAGGCGTGGCAAGAAGTTTCTAAGTTAAAATACGTCAACAATGGCGTTATTTATGATGGGAAAAATTATTGGTGTTTATCTACACTCGCACCAAATCCCGTCACCGGATGTTCTGCGGCTGGATGGAGTCGCTGAGATCGATAAAAGTTTGTGAAACATCATTTTTGGGTACTTTAGAGAGAGACTGTACCTACACGATCGATTATTGTGGAATTTGGACTTATCCCAACTGAATTAGTTATTGCCCATCCTGAATCCGAGCGCGAGACACATTATCAGATTGTCGGGATATTGGGTGAAGGGGGTAGCAGTAAGACTTATCAGGCTCAGATTGTTGGTACCGAAACATCGGTAGCCCTCAAACAATTATCCCTCAAACAGATGGATGACTGGAAATCGATCGATCTATTCGAGCGGGAGGCGAAAACACTCTCCCAATTAAACCACCCAGGGATTCCCAAATATATCGACTATTTTACGATTCTCTTCCAGAGAGGCTACGCCAACGATACGCCCATCGATCGCCACTTTTATATCGTCCAAGCACTCGCTCCTGGTAGAACTCTCAGTGATTGGAGCGAGTCGGGTGTGCGGCACACAGAAGCCGAGATCGCAGATATCGCCAGCCAAATCCTCGCAGTTCTCAGCTATCTCCAAAACCTCACACCGCCAGTCATTCACAGGGATATCAAACCTAGTAATATTCTCCGCACCGCCGACGGACAAATTTCCCTCGTTGATTTCGGCGCAGTCCGCCAAGCCTATCACGATACCTTCCTGCATGGCAGCACAGTCGTCGGTACCTTCGGTTATATGGCTCCCGAACAATTTCGCGCTCAAGCCATGCCAGCGACCGATTTATACGGCTTAGGCGCGACAATCCTCAACCTGCTTACCCATCGCTCCCCCGCCGAATTCACCCAATCCAATCTCAAACTTAGCTTCCGCGACAAAATTCAAGTTTCCCCCGCCTTCACCGACTGGCTCGAACGAATGCTAGAACCCGATCCTATCGATCGATTTAACTCCGCCACCACCGCCCTCACCGCTCTAAAAAATCCTAAATCCCTCGCCCCCAAACTCCCCTGGCGCAAACTCGCCGCTGTTGGTGTCGCCGCAGCCATTAGTTTAGGAACCCTCGATTATTATAAATACTATTTCCTCAATCTGTGGGGATTTACGCCAATGGCGGCATTTACCGCCATCTGGAATGAGCATGATGTAAATAAGGTAAAATCTCTACTCGATCGAGGTGTCAATCCTAATGCTAAAGATACCAATGGTAGCAGTTTAATTCACTATGCTGTCACAAATAATCAAGTTGACATTGCTAAATTATTGATCGATCGCGGGGCTGATATTCACGCTCATTATGGCAAAGATGGACATACGGTTCTGCATTTAGCTGTTCTGCATCAAGATGGGGAAATGACCAAGTTATTACTCGATCGTAAATCCGATCCAAATGCCAGAGATAATTTCAAGTTTACGCCATTACACCTAGCTGTTTTGAGAAAAATTACTCCTTATCAACCATCGATCGAAAGTTATTATGGATTGGGTGGTAAAAGTACTGATGAAGCTCAAATATCATTAAAGTCAATTCAATATTTACTAGGGAATGGTGCAGATGTAAATGCAATGAGCGATCGAGAATCGCCATTGTCTCAATCATACTTAAAGGGTAAGCTTGGCTATCCGATCGCCGGATGGATATTTGGTACTCCTTTGAATAGTATTTCCCTGAAAGATTTTGGTGATAGAGCAATAGCATATCGAATAAAAACTGCCAGGAAAATACTAGTTGATGCTGGAGGAAAAGAATTAGTATGCAATGGCAACGGTCAAAATTGCTATATACAATCACTTGTAAAAAGTAAATCCACAACTTGTATTAGAAATACAAAAAAATGCAAAACAACTTTTCGCGATCCTTATTAAAAAACACTTACATCATTTAGTGAAAAAACTTATTGATTTTAATAGATTAAAAGATAATCATGATAAATGCTTTTGTTTCTAAAAATATCGTCAAACGATATCAACTTATCGATATCCTCGGGCGAGGAGGAGTCGGGATTACTTATCTATCGAGAGATCTCGAAACAGATCGCATCGTCGCAATTAAAGCATTATCATTAAAAAGAGCCAAAGACTGGAAAGCGATCGAACTATTCGATCGAGAAGCCAAAATCCTATCTCAATTAAATCATCCCGCGATTCCCCAGTACATCGATAGTTTTCAATTAGATACTGAGATTGATCGACAGTATTATATCGTCCAAACCTTGGCGGAGGGACAGTCTTTATTCGATGCAATTGAATCTGGTTGGACACCGACAATTAATGAAGTCAAAGATATTGCGGCTCAAGTTCTCGAAATCCTGACATATCTCCACACGCTCAATCCGCCAGTTATTCACAGGGATCTTAAACCTCAAAATCTGATTAGAAATGACGATGGGAAAATATATCTCGTCGATTTTGGTGCGGTGCAAGATACCTATTATACCGTCACAGGTGGCAGCACAGTCGTCGGCACTTATGGTTATATGGCTCCCGAACAATTTCGCGGACAAGCATATTTATCTACCGATTTATATGGGTTAGGAACTACCTTATTATATCTGCTAACTGGCACCGATCCAGGTGTATTACCACAAAAGAAATTAAAGATTGACTTTCACGATTTTGTTTCGCTCCCGTCAGACTTTGCCAATTGGATCGATCGATTATTAGAGCCAGAACCAAACCGCAGATTTAGGACAGCCGAATTAGCCTTAGATGTATTGGATGGTCGATCGAATTTACCAACTTTACCCGCCCAGCAGCCGCCGTACAGTAAAATTAAGATCGATCGATCTGAAGGATGTCTATCGATCGACATTCCCCCAATTGGTTTATCAACTCTTGCCAGTCGTCGATTGGGTTTATTAGTATTAGCCTGGAATGGGTTACTATTTATTATCCTCTTTTATTCACTCACCCTGAGCCTTTTTCTTGATCCTGCCAAGCAATTATTTTTTATTAGTTTCGGTCTAGTCGGATTGTCGCTGATGGTAAAATTCTTGTATGGATCGTTTTCGCGAGTTGTGATTTATTTCGATGCCGATCGGGAAGTCACTGTTACCAAGTATTTATTCAGCAACAAATATTCAAGCGTAAAATTGACAAATGTATCCGCTATAGTAAATTTTGCACTTACACCTTTTGCTCGTTCGATTCAAGTCCAAAGTAAAAGTCAGAAATGCTCGATCGCGCAGTTACTTACCCCAGCAGAAAATAACTGGCTCAAGAGTGAAATTATTAGCTTCATTGATTTTGAGACAGCCGCTCTAAAGTTAGGGTAGGGGCAATTCATGAATTGCCTCCACCCTAACTTCCAGGGATGCGAACAGGCTCCGCAAACAAAACAGAAAAACAACCCCCAGCTATTAGCCAGGGATTGCTTTTAACGGACTAAAAGGGCGAACGACGGGATTCGAACCCGCGAGTGGAGGCACCACAAACCTCTGCCATAACCACTAGGCGACGCTCGCCATAAATTAGCCGTGGAACTTAGTATAACATGACCAATTCAAATTAGTCTAGGGCTACAGTAAAATAATTCTGGTGTGTGAGTGGGTAACAGTATGGAACGGTGGCAAATAGTCTTACTAAGCATTTTGGCTGGATGTGGGCTGGGTGGGATGATGGCATTGAGTAATCCCGATCGATCTGCCTATGAAAATTATGCTGTGGAGCAAATCGCCAATCTCGCCAAAGACCAATGCGATCGCGCGCCAGCCGGATTGGGGATTTTGCTTCAGGGGCCTTGTCGTGCCGCGATCGAAGCCTACAAGCCCCAACTTCGACCCATCCTAGCGGCTACTACCAGTCGGCAAAACTGGATTTTTTTCAGTATCTATCGATCGGACATCTCAATTCCGGCGGCCAATTTGAATGCGCGGGTAGAATCGATCGGGATATTCGATCGCTTCTTTACTTATAAGACCCCTTAATTCTCGCTTATAATGATGAAGGCTCAAATCGAGTGCTAATCGAAACCATGCTGGAGAATTCAAATCAACCTGTTAGAATCGCGATCGTTGGTGATGTTCACGACCAATGGGAAGATGCCGATGAAATTGCACTTCGACATTTAGGTATAGATCTAGTATTATTCGTGGGTGACTTCGGCAATGAATCAGTCGAATTAGTGGGTCGGATTGCTGCCCTAGACTTGCCTAAAGCTGCGATTTTTGGCAATCATGATGCTTGGTATACCGCTAGCGATTGGGGCCGCAGTAAAAGCCCTTATGACCCGCTGGTAGAAGATCGCGTTCAGCAACAAACGAACTTACTCGGTACTAGTTGTATCGGTTATGGTAAATTAGATTTTCCGCAGTTTAATCTCTCTATTGTTGGTAGTCGTCCCTTTAGCTGGGGTGGCCCACAGTGGAAGTATAGTGATTTTTATGAGGCTAGATTTGGGATAGACAGTTTTGAAGCTTCCACTGGGCGAATTGTCGAGATGGCGGAGAATGCTACCTGCGAACATATCATTATCATCGGACACAATGGCCCGACGGGACTGGGTGAAGAGCCGGAATCTATCTGTGGTAAGGATTGGGGGGAACCAATGATTGGAATCGATTTCCCCTGCGCTTGGAGGATGGAAATTGCCTCTTCCAAGTCAGGATCGCCATAATCGCCACCAATCATTGGTTCCCCCCAATCCTTACCACAGATAGATTCCGGCTCTTCACCCAGTCCCGTCGGGCCATTGTGTCCGATGATAATGATATGTTCGCAGGTAGCATTCTCCGCCATCTCGACAATTCGCCCAGTGGAAGC
>NZ_JANOJV010000176.1:0-62937 GCF_031418915.1 Chamaesiphon sp. VAR_48_metabat_135_sub
TCCGATGAATGGATTTCTAGCCGCACGGGGATTCGTCAACGGCACATTAGCAACGCGAACGAGTCATTGGCTAGTTTGGCGACTCAAGCAGCACAGCAGGCTCTAGACATGGCAGGTGTGGCTGCTACCGATGTCGATATGATAATATTGGCAACTTCTTCATCGGAAGATTTATTTGGCACTGCTTGTCAGATTCAGGCTCAGTTAGGCGCGACTAAGGCGGTGGCTTTCGATTTGACAGCAGCTTGTTCGGGATTTGTGTTTGGAATGGTGACAGCGGCGCAATTCTTGCGATCGGGTGTCTATCAGAATATTCTAGTGATCGGTGCCGATCTCTTATCGCGGTGGGTGGATTGGCGCGATCGCAATACCTGCGTACTATTCGGTGATGGTGCGGGGGCGGTATTGATGCAAGCTACCGAAAATGTCGATCGATTATTAGGGTTTGAAATTCGCAGTGATGGTACTAAAAATGCTTGCCTGAATCTTGCTTTCAAACCTGAATTAAGCGAATTAATTCCTGGTGTCGTTCTCACCAAAGGCAAGTATCAATACATTACGATGAATGGCAAGGAAGTCTATCGGTTTGCGATCGATCGCGTACCAGATGCGATTGACAAAGTGATTCATCATGCCAATCTTACCAGTGATAATATTGACTGGCTAATTTTACATCAAGCCAATCAACGGATCATGGATGCTGTTGCCGAACGTCTACATATCCCTGCAGAGAAAGTAATTAGTAATGTCGCTAAGTATGGGAATACTTCGGCGGCTTCCATTCCGATCGCCTTAAATGAAGCGGTCAGATCTGGTAAAATTAAATCCGGCGACACGATTGCGACCTCTGGTTTTGGTGCTGGTTTAAGTTGGGGTGCAGCGATCTTTAAATGGGGGTAATTAAGTTGAAAGTTGAAAGTTGAAAGTGACTGGCTGAATTGTTGGATTCATCACTTGTTCAACCCAATGTGAAAATTTATAGCCTAAAGCCTAAAACCTAAAGCCTAGATTATGGAAGTTGATTTTCAACAGATTGAAGCGCGGAAACAAATATTAGAAACTACGCGAATCGAACTTAAAACTCACTTTGTGGGAATTGATGAAACCATTGATGATTTGCTCAATTATATTCAGATTTGGTATTTGATGCCAGAGATTTTGAGCCGCCCAATTATCGTTAATTTGTGGGGAATGACTGGGGTAGGCAAGACAGATTTAGTACGGCGACTGGTTAAATGTTTAAATTTTCAGGATCGGTTTGTTGAAATTGAACTCAGTCATACTGAAGGAAGTTCTTGGGATAGTTCGGTTGGATCTGCACTAAATCGAAATGGCATTAGCGATGGGAAGCCAGCGATGGTTTTATTCGATGAAATCCAACGTTTCAATACGATTAATCCTGATGGTAGTCCAGTTCAGTCATCGAAGTTTACTGACTTTTGGGAGCTATTGAGCGACGGGAAATTATCGAAACGAGTTAAAGACGATCTGGACTATTATATTCAGGACTACTTATATCAACAGAAAAATATCAAGAAACGGAAAGAACGCGGCGAAGAAGATGTAGACGAAAATCCGACGATGGGTTTTTATGAGGCGCAAAATCTCAAGTCGATGTTGCAACTAGATGGCGAAATATCAGATATTGCCGATATGTCTCAGATGCAGATGATCGAACAAATTCGTCAAGCCAAACAAAAGAAGAAAGTTTACGAACCGATCGATCATTCCAAGACGCTACTAATAATTAGTGGTAATTTGGACGAAGCTTTTTCAATGGCGACACAAATTGCTGAGTCTGATGTGGATGCAGATATTTTTCATGCCTTCACCAAGAAAATTACGATGGTGGATATCAAAAATGCCCTAAGTAAAAGCTTTCGTCCCGAACAAGTCGCCAGATTTGGGAATATCCATCTAATTTATGCCAGTCTCAAAAAATGTGACTTTGAGAAACTAATCGAGCATGAGATCGATCGCATTATCACCACCACTAAAACTAAATTTGATGTAGATGTCAATGTGGATCGATCGATCCGCGAATTAGTCTATCGAAATGGGGTATTCCCCGTCCAGGGAGTACGTCCAGTCTTTTCTAGTCTGATTGATATCCTCGAAACAAACCTGTCAAAGTTTTTATTTACCACTTTATTACGTCACGAGAAACAAATCGATATTGCCTATAGTTTCGACAAATCTCAAATTACTGCTCAGATTGGCGATCGATTAGAAGAAATTCCCTTTGTTGGGCGAATCGACAAAATTCGTGAGAGTAATCTGGAAGCAACGATTGCCAATATTAGCGTACATGAATCCGGTCATGCGGTAGCTTATATGGTGCTATTTGCATTAGCACCATTACAACTCAAATCTAAGTTAGCAAGTAGTTATGCTGGCGGTTTTACCTTCCCCCATCAGATTTATGAAACCAAGGAAAATCTAATTCGCCAAATCAAAATTTATTTAGCAGGTGGGATTGCTGAAGAAATTATATTTGGAGATAAATTAGCTTCAGTCGGACGCATTCACGATCGCGAACAAGCTACTAAAATTACAACCGATTATATTCGTCGCTATGGTTTTGATGATGGATTTCAGGCTAACTATACCCTCGAATATGGTCACAGTATGGAAATGAAAGCCACAGATATCGATGTCGAGAAAATGATTACGCGGATGGTATCAGAAACCAGAGAATTATTATCCTCTAACAAATCGCTATTACAAGAATTATCGTGGCAACTCGCCGCAACTGGCAGTCTCACAGCGACAGAAGTTGCCACGATCGGGATAAAATATGGAATACCAGTAATAGTTGAAGCTGAAGGCTTCCTGAAAATTCCAGAATACGATCGATTCTTACCAAAATCAGATCGAGACGGAAAACTCTAAATAACTCACATCTTGCACCAATGCATAGATACTATTACTGCCACACTCTCCACACCCCCTAATTATGAAAACCGCATGGGTATTTCCCGGACAAGGATCGCAAGTTCTCGGCATGGGAGTAGACTTATTAGCAATAGATTCAGCGAAAGCAAGATTCGATCGAGCTGCTGAAATTCTCGGTTGGTCGGTAATCGATATCTGCCAGAATGACGAAGTAAAGTTAGGCAATACTCGCTATACTCAACCATGTCTATATGTAATTGAATGTATTTTAGTAGATCTACTCAAACAATGCGGATTGAAACCCGATGCTGTTGCTGGACACAGTTTGGGTGAGTTTGTCGCTCTCTATGCTGCTGAAGTATTCGATTTTGAGACGGGATTACAACTAGTCAAAAGTCGCGCCGAATTGATGGATCTAGCTTCCGAAGGCGGGATGACAGCTTTATTAGGTTTCGATCGAGTGCAACTAGAAACAGCCATTGCTGAAACTGAAGGTGTCGTCCTCGCTAATGATAACAGTTCCGCCCAAGCTGTCATTTCCGGCACTGCCGAGGGGATTGCAGCGGTAGTTACTAAAATTAAACTAAAACGGGCAATTCCGCTGAAAGTCTCTGGTGCATTCCATTCACCGATGATGGCGACGGCCGCTACCGAGTTTGGGAAATTACTCGCGCCGATTGTATTCCACGATGCCAAAATCCCTGTACTATCTAATGTTGCTCCGACAGCAGCCACGAACGGGAGTGAATTGAAAGAACGTATCGACAAGCAGATTACTGGTTCGGTGCGGTGGCGAGAAATATCGCTCCAGTTGCCCGAATTAGGCATTCAACAGGCGATCGAGGTCGGCCCTGGTAAAGTCCTCGGTGGATTGATTAAACGCACCTGTGAGGGGATTGTCGTGGTTCAGATTGGTACTCGATCGGATCTCGAATTGTTAACATAGTCCCGATGGAAGTCATGGTAAAGTCGATCTCCGATTTCTAATTTACTCACATCTTGAATCAGTACATACTTACAATCGACTAGTACTCGGTGGCGTAAATAACATTACTATTTCGTAAAAGCGGGGAGCGGGGAGAGTGATTAGAACAAGGACTAAATGGTGGCTTTATTTCAGCCGCTCAGTACTAGATTAGGGGAAAGAACTGATGGTGAGTGTGTTTCTCCCCGCTTTCCCCTAACAGAACTGGGGATCGAGCCAGATCGTGCAAGATGTGAGTTTGTCAACATTAATTGCAAAATCTCATAATTGGGATGGCAACGATTCGATCGAGTGATAAGCTGCTGAGAAATATTTAAGTAAATCTCATAGTACCAACAATCACTCAACCCCCTAAAAGTAATGTACAAGAATAGATCGGGACATACTTTATTTGACATCGTTATGCCTGCTGCTGTGGGTGCTGGAGTAGTCACATCTTTTGCGATCTCCCAAGGACAACATCCAGCAATCGCGATCGCCATTACAGCGATTGCCACAGGATTTGCAGTAATTTGTTATTATTTCGATCTAGTCTAAATTAGATCCTATGACCTTTTTACGCCAAAATATCGCTCCTCTCCTAATTGTGATGGTGTTCCTCTTCGCGCTAGTTGCTGTGAGTGCGCGGATTTTCTTGCCGACAGATATGTCTGCGCCTGCACCATTGACGGGAGTAATCTACTTTCCACAGGCATTGCTTGCGCTGTTCGGGTAAAGGGGATGTAAGAGTTTAATGAAGCTCTCAGATTTGTGACCGTGCAAAGTATATCTAGTATGCTGACGATCGTCTTAACAGCTCATATTTGAGTAAATTTGGCTAGTGGTGCAGTTTAGATTGCACCTTTTAAATACTGTTTTCGCTCTTGTTCTGGAAACTTTTCGATTGCGTACCAGAGCATGGTGCGTTGCATGTCTTTGTAATGCTCGTGCAAGAAAGTTTGCTCCACCGCTGGATTTCGCTTGCCAATTTCTCGCAGCACCCAGCCTACGGCTTTGTGAATCAAATCTTCCCGATCGTTTTTTAGTAAAGTTGATATCGCTAAAGCATCATCAAATCGATGTTTGCGGATTGCGTAAAATGTCGAGATGATGGCGATTCTTCGATCCCAAAGACTTGAAGATGTTGCCAGATCGTAGTAGGCTATTTTAGATTATATGAAAATCTGGTTAAATCTATTAGGAATTATCGCGATCGGGTGTGGACTATGGTCTAAGAATACTGGTCTGACTATAGCAGGTTGTGCGATCGCCTTGGGACTATCGGTACCGATCATTTATCGAGGTATCCGCCACAAACTACCGAAATCTATTTCTTCAGTGCAGCAACTGCGGTTAGTTACCACAATTACGATGGTGGTGGTTGTTGTTAATTTGCTGAAAATCAGTGGATTTTTTAACTATGTTGGTGGTTTATCTGCGGGAACAGATTGGAGTGCCGTTGGTGCTTTGGGTTTATGGGGGGGCGCGCTCGGACAGACAGCAATTGCGACTTTAGCCGCATTTGTTTCATGGCGACAATATATTGTTTCTCGCGATTTGACGATCGAACAAAATCGTCTCAATCTTCAACAAAATATTATCACGCAACAACAAACTATCGATAATTATTTTCAGGGGATTTCCGATCTAGTATTAGATGATGATGGATTTCTGGAAGATTGGCCGCAAGAACGGGCATTTGCCGTCGGGCGAACTGGGGCTTTATTAGGTAGTGTAAATGCCGCAGGGAAAGCCAGAGTTATTCGCTTTCTATCCCGCTCTAAATTGCTAACACCACTACAACGAGATCGACGATTGGGACGAGTGATTTTGAATGGCAATGGCGGTTATGATGAAGACCGGATCTCTGGCGTTCGCGTCATCAATCTGGGGGTGATGTTAGCCGGAACAGATATTTCTCAAACCGATTTACGCTGGACAGATCTCAGTGATGCTAATTTAATTCGGACTAATTTAAGTGAATGCAATTTATTGAAAGCTAATTTAGCCAGAACTATTTTGTATCAAGCTGACTTAAACAGTGCAGATATCAAAGGTACTCGATTTTTTTATGGCGATATCGAACTAGCTAGCCCCCGCGTTTCAGATCGATCTCCCAATTATATTACGGGTGAATTTAGCGGTGCTGTAATCGAAGACGTTGACTTTACAAATGTGCGGCGTATGTCCCAAGAACAACGCGAATACTGTTGTGCTTGGTGTGGTGATAAATCTCGACAAACTATTCCTGGTGGATGCAAAGGTATTGCCAATCGGTTAATATCTAATGAACATGCATCTTCTGCTCGATCGTTTGATGATGATTAAAATAGGTAAAAGCTGAAAATATTCAATTCACCATCCACCATTCACTATCGACTAATTAAATGACAGTAATTTTATATTGGGGTGATGATGACTTTGCGATCGCCAAAGCAGTCACAGCAATTCAACAATCTTCACTCGATCCGGCTTGGACGAGTTTTAACTATGAAAAGGTTTTACCCGATCGAGAAAACGCAGCAGTTGCAGCATTAGATTCAGCCATGACTCCGCCCTTCGGTACGGGAAAACGTTTAGTTTGGCTAGCAGATACTAATTTGATGCAGCAATGTTCGGAGCAATTACTCGCTGAATTAGAACGAACATTACCCCAAATTCCAGCGACTACTGTCCTGCTCCTGACTAGCAAAAACAAACCAGATGGTAGACTCAAATCGACGAAAACAATTCAGAAATATGCTAACGTCCAGGAATTTGGTCTGATTCCACCTTGGAAAACAGAAGAACTCAGCCAACGGGTGCAGATTGTCGCCAAAGAATTAGGATTAAAATTAACTCCAGATGCAGTTCAACTCGTCGCCGAATCAGTTGGGAATAATACCCGCCAACTGTACCTAGAATTAGATAAATTACAACTCCTAGCAGGTGGTGAAGGACAACAGATCGATCGAGTGATGGTAGCCAGTCTGGTAGTTGCCAATACTCAAAACAGTCTCCAACTAGCCGCAGCCATTCGTCAAGGCGATGTCGGTACCGCTCTGCATCTAATTACCGAATTAATTAACCACAACGAACCCGCCTTAAAAATAGTCGCTACCCTCGTTGGTCAATTTCGCACCTGGCTGTGGGTGAAAATGCTCCTAGAAGCCGGAGAAAAAGACGATCGAGTTATTGCCACCACCGCCGGACTGGGGAACCCCAAACGCCTATTTTTCATCAAGCAAGAACTCCAATCTACCACCGCCGATCGACTTGCAGCCAGTCTACCAAAGTTACTAGACTTAGAATTCAACCTCAAACGAGGTGCTGAAACTACCTCTACTCTACAAATTCACGCAATCGAATTGTGTCAAATCTTTAGAAGTTAGGCTTCAAAAAATTGAATTAATTTTATTTACTTCAATTATTGAGATCGATCGAAACCATCATAAATTGGTACCGATAACTCGATCGTTTCTTGCCCAACAAGAACGGTGGGAGTCGCTATTTCTTGACGAGCTAGAACGATGTCATAATCGAATTCCTGTGTTTTCTTGCTATTTGGATTGATTACTCGATTTCTGACGGATACATCTACATCTGCTTTGATACTACTTATTAAACTTCTGTTGAGATATTCTGCTGCGGGTTTGCCAGCGATCGTCAGATTACTGGTAGTGAAAAATTGGATTGGTAATGGCTGTTGATGTTGTCCCCAATAGTCTGCTCCCCAATCTGAGATTTTGAAATTGCGCAACTTGATTTTTGCACCTGCAGGTAATAATAAAGCATAAAAACTAGCACTATGATTACTCCTTAAATTAGCGACGATCGCTTGACCTTGCCCTTGATATGCGACAGCTTCAAAAATTTCGATACGTTCTAAATTGGGATTCAAGCGTTTTTGGTGAATACTGCCTGGAAATATAAACCAACGTTGGTTTCGATCGCGATTGCGGAGGGTAATATCAAACCGTAAAACGCGCAGAGGCGGTTTTCCAGGTTCTACTCCCAGAGATTTAATTTCGACAGTTTTTGATTGAGTCGGTAGATCTCGGTTGGTTGAATCGAGACGAGATGGTGCATTCGGTTCGGCATAAGTAGGTAGATCTATTAACAAGATCGATATGGCGATCGTGAGTAAATATAATCCAACAGCCAACGAGCGCAATTCCATCGGTTTTATCTACCCATAATATAAGGTTAAAATCGAGCTAAGATATCTGTATCTACAAAGACAAGACCGAACTTTCCGTAGTAATGCTATTGTTAATTCATGGCTATTTCGATGGGATAAATATCATAATTTGACTTAGAGTAATAGTAAAGGAAATTGTTTTGTTTCGCCCGATCCAGCCTACAAACTTAACACATAAAGCCTAAAGCCTAAATGAAGATTCGTCGTCGTCCCCCCAGTTCATCCGTAAATGTTGGCCCACTTGAGTATCAGATTGTAGTTCCCGATTCTCAACCCGAACATATCCTCGAAGAAATTGTCTGGTATAAAGAACGAGAAATTCCCCCCATGCGGGACAAAATGCCCCTAGACAAGCTGAAAAAGCGAGTTGCGGCAATGGCACCACCATTAAACTTTTTAGGTGCTCTCAAGCAGGGTAAAACTCATCCAGCATTGATTGCTGAGGTGAAAAAGGCTTCACCGAGTAAGGGGGTAATTAGGGCAGATTTTGATGCTGTGGAGATTGCAAAATCTTATCAGCGTGGTGGTGCGACTTGTTTGTCGGTATTGACTGACAGTAAATTTTTTCAAGGTAGTTTCGAGAATCTGGTGGCTGTGCGTCAAGCAGTAGATCTACCGCTATTGTGTAAGGAATTCGTGATTTATCCTTACCAAATCTACTATGCTCGTGCTCATGGTGCTGATGCGGTGTTGTTGATTGCGGCGATTTTGGAAGATAGCGATCTTCAGTATTTTCTCAAGATCGTTGAGGTGCTGGGAATGACTGCGCTGATCGAAGTCCATACCGAGGAAGAGTTCGATCGAGTGTTAGGATTGAGTGATGTGAAACTAATTGGGATTAATAATCGCAATCTCACAAATTTCAGTGTAGACTTACACACCACACAAACACTTTTAGCCTCACGCAAACAAGAATTGCTCGATCGAGGGATTTTAATTGTCAGTGAATCGGGACTACATACGGCTAGAGATCTGAGAATAGTAGCTGATGCTGGAGCTAGTGCTGTGCTAATCGGGGAATCCTTAGTAAAGCAGGACGATCCTGGACAAGCAATCGTCGATCTGTTTGCAACATAAATTTCGCGGCAATCTACCCACCTCAATCATCGCCCATCCATTCTGGATCGGGTGAAGGCATATCTATGGATCGAATTAAATTACCATCATTAGTACATTACGAACTAATTTTACAAGTTCTCGAACGCCAAACGATCATGACTGCCGATCGAGATCCGATCGTCAGAGAGCGCGTGCAGCAGTTAATCGTCACTCTCCGCAAAGCTTTGTCTCAACACAAGCTGTTGGAAGATACTTGCAGTCATCAACAGATGGAAATAGAACATGTTTGGGCACTGAATTCGGTGTTGGGGAGAGAAGAAGTGACGACGAGAGATTAGTCTCAATAATTGATGATTATCTCTCCCTGTAAGGAAGATAGGCGGATATCAAGTGTCGGGAAAATACCGTCTGGACTAGGATTGTAAGTTTGTACCGATCGATTTTGTCCAGTAAATATCTCTTAGTGCAAGGTGTGATACTAACAAAATAAAAAGGGAGAGAATCATGATTCTCTCCCTTTTTATTTTGACCTTGGCTGTTTTGGTTGTCGTTGCTCTGGTCTTTGAGTTTTTGCCGTAGCATTTGAGTGCGTTTCTTGAGTTGGCGTTGACGAGCCGAACCACCTTTACCTTTATTATTTCTCCCTTCATTACGGGGGGATTCCCAACTTTTAAGTCGCTGCGCCATAAAGTTGTTTAAAATTTTGTCTAACTCTATCATAACATGATACTTATTCGATTGCAAGCTGTCGAACGATAATTTTTCAGTGCTTAATATTGTTGGCATCAGCCTAAAGTTAGTACAAGTGTCTTAAAATAAGAGTTGCGATCGAAAGTTCTCCCGCAGCAGATCGGCTAACTTGGATAAGCAAATCCGGCTTTGCTCAATTGAGGTACGATTCGTCTTGTATATTCTCCCCCTCCCTACCCTACCGTGTATCAACAAGTTGGCTAGACTTGATGCGTAGGTTCTTTACCCCACCCCAGCCCTCCCCTTATAAAAGGGAGGGAGCAAAAGCCCCACTCCCTACGCCATAACCCGATGATTCCCCTGCAACTATCACTCAAAAACTTTCTTAGCTATACCGAAGCCAGCTTAGACTTCACAGGGCTGCATACGGCTTGTATTTGCGGTGCAAATGGTGCGGGGAAATCTTCACTATTAGAAGGGATTACCTGGGCAATTTGGGGGGAATGTCGAGCTGTCAGTGAAGATGATGCGATTAGTAATGGTGCGATGGATGTGCGGGTGGATTTTACGTTTGGGATGCATGGGGAGACTTGTCGGATTATTCGCACCCGTCAACGGGATGGGAGTGGGGGATTGGAGTTTCAGATTCAGACGAGCGGCGGGCAATTTCGCACGCTGACTCAGAAGGGAATTCGCTCTACTCAAGCCTTAATCGATGATTACCTGAAAATTGATTACGATACTTTTATCAATTCGGCTTATTTACGTCAGGGTAAAGCCGATGAGTTTATGCTCAAAAAGCCAGCCGATCGCAAGCAAATCTTAGCAGATTTATTGAAGCTCGATCGATACGAACAATTAGCCGATCGAGCGAAGGAGTCGGCGAAGCAGTATAAGCTCCAAGTGGAGATATTGACAGAAAATTTGGCGGCGGATCGATTACAGTTAGAACAGATCGAGGAGATTACGCAGCAGCGGGATGAGGTGAAAGTCCAACTTACGCAATTGCAGCAGGTACAAGCTGTCGAGAAGCAGGAATTAGAGGTCTTTAAAAATATTGCCAGACAGCGAGAGACTTGGCAACAACAATTGAATTGGGAGCAAAAACGCGATCGAGAATTGATTCAATCTGCCGTTCAAATTCAAGCAGATCTTCAGGTACTTACTACCGATAAAAATCGTTTGGATGGCTTATTAAATAGATCGGCTGAGATTTCGATCGCGTATCAAGCATACCTGGACTTACAGCAGCAGGTAGAGGTGCTCGATCGCCAATTCGATCTGCATCAGCAAGCTCGAAGTAAGCAGCAGCAGTTACAGCAACAGTTGGAGCGGCAAACGCAAGAGTTTCAGTTGACGCTAGGTAAAAGTCAGGCGGAATTAACTTTAGTTATTCAGCAAGAGCAGGAATTAATTGAGATTTTGGCGACAACAGGAGACGTAACAAAAGCAATCGCCCAATTGCAAGTATGTCGTCAGCGTTTGGTGGAATTGGATCGGCTGCAAGTCGAAGTATTACCTCTCCAACAGGAGCGGATTCTATTAGAAGGTAAGATCGATCGAGAGACAGCCAAGATTCAGGCTAAATTAAACGAGCTAATCTTGCGAGAGCGACAAGTAAAAATCAAAACTGACGAACATCCTCAATTAGTCGATCGATTAAAATTACTAGACACTCAAATTACTGAATTAGAAAATAAAAAAATTTATCAAAAGCGGATCGAAGACAAGGGTTTGGGCAAGAAGGAAAATCTGCAACGGCTAGATGGGGATATCCGCAATTATCGGCGACAATTAGTAGAATTAGATCGGAAATTAGAGTTATTAGAGACTCCCGATGCCAGTTGTCCATTATGCGATCGACCTTTAGACAAAAATCATTGGGAACATGTGTTAACCAGTGCCAAAAGTGAACGCGAAAATATCGAGCAGCAGATTTCGGCAGCAGAGGAAAAACACTCGCGGTATGGGAAAGAACGTGAGGCTTTACTAGCAGAATATCAGCAGCTTCAACGAGAATTAGCTGGTGCGGAAAGTCTGCGCGAACAACGCGGAAAATTGCAAGCTCAATTAGATACGCTCGCCGAATTTCAAGTCAATCTTCAGGAAATTGCGATCGAGAAATCTCAAATAGAAATTGCAATCGAGTCCAAAAGCTATGCCAGTGAATTAGCAGCTCAATTGCAAGCATTAATAGCTCGATTAGCCGCAACTAACTATAGCGAACAGAGTCACGCTCTCGCACGCGGTGATGTGGATAAATTACGGTGGGCAGAAATAAAGCAGGAAAAGATTAATGATGCCGAACGAAAACAGCAGCAATTAATAGAACGCAAAGATCGATTGACGATCGAGATTACCAAGATCGAAGTAGATATTAATAAACTGCAAACCCAATCGGATTTACAAATCGAACTCCAGCAGATCGATAACCAAATTCAAGAGTTAGGCTACGATCGTAGTTATCACAACCAAGTCGCTACTAATCTCCGTGAATCACAATCGATTCAGCTTGAATATCAAGAAGTTCAACAGGCAGAAAAAACTTATCCCCAATTACTCGATCGAATCGAACTATTAAATACTAACGATCGACAAAATTCAATCGATCGAGCGGGTTCGAGATTAGAGATCGATCGGATTAGTATCGAGATTGCTAAAATTCCCGATAATGACGATAAAATTAGATCGATCGAACAGCAGTTAGTCGAACGTCGTCAACAACTAGATACAAACCTCTCGATCCTAGGTAGTCTAGAACAACAACTGACCCAATTAAATAATATTAAAGAACAACTGCGGTCACAAGAAGAGCAACTAAATACTTATAAACAACAGCAAAAAATTTATGACGAACTAGCTAAAGCCTTTGGTAAAAACGGGATTCAAGCCCTAGTAATCGAAAACATTCTCCCTCAATTAGAAGCAGAAAGCAATCAAATTCTTTCTAAACTAAGCAACAATCAATTTCACGTTCAATTTATTACTCAAAAAGCCACAAAAGGCAGCAGGACTAAAAAAGCTAGTATCAAAACAGCCAAATTCATCGATACATTAGATATTGTTATCGGCGATGCCAATGGTACCAGATCCTACGAAACATACTCTGGTGGTGAAGCCTTTCGGATTAACTTCTCGATCCGCCTTGCCCTCGCCAAACTTCTCTCTCAACGTGCAGGTACACCGCTGCAAATGCTAATTGTAGACGAAGGATTTGGTACTCAAGATCGCGAAGGTTGCGATCGATTAATTGCCGCTATCAACGCTATTTCTGCTGACTTTGCTTGTATCTTAGCTGTTACCCATATGCCCCAATTTCGGGAAGCTTTCCAAACTCGAATTGAAGTGCATAAAACCAGCAATGGTTCTCAGCTTCAGGTAATTACTTAGGTTGCTAGTTTTAGGGGGATTCGGGATTCGGGGTTCGGGGTTCGGAAAAATAATATATTGACTAGGATTGCAGGCTGTCATTACTCACATCTTGAATTTGTAAGTATGTATTTTCGCAAGATATGAGTAGACTAAGTAAGAATTGAGATTACGATAAAATAGACAAATGGATGAAAATAGTCGGATTAAAAGATCGGGTACTCAAGTATATATTATTGGTGTGGGGCCTGGAGATCCCGATTTATTGACTGTCAAAGGGCAAAGAATTATTGCGAATGCTGATGTGATTCTGTATGCTGATTCACTCATTCCCGATCGCATTTTGCAGGATACGCGCCAGGATGCCGAGATTATCAAAACTAGCGATCGAACGCTAGAGCAAATTTTAGCAACGATCGTCGATCGAGTGCAATCCGGTTTAACTGTGGCAAGATTGCATTCGGGAGATCTGACACTGTATAGTGCGATCGGCGAGCAAATTCACGCGCTCAAAGCGGCGGGTATTGCGATAGAACTAGTACCAGGGATTAGTGCTTTTCAAGCTGCTGCGGCGAGACTCCAAGTCGAGCTTACAGTACCAGAAATCGTTCAAACAATTATCCTCACCCGTCCGACAGGTAGAGCTTCTGCTGTACCGACGACGGAAGATTTAGCTAGTTTAGCAGCCCACCAGTCGAGTCTTTGCTTATATTTAGCCGCGCGGCATGTGGAGACAGCTCAAGCTCAATTACTCCAACATTACCTACCACAGACACCCGTAGCCATCTGTTTTCGAGTCGGTTGGGAGGACGAGCAAATCTGGGTAGTACCCCTAACCGAGATGTCATCAATCACCGCCAGAGAAAACCTCGTTCGCACGACGATGTATATCATTAGCCCAGCATTAGCCCAAATTAATGAAGATCGAATACCGACTCGATCGCAATTATATCATCCCAAATACAATCGGCTATTCCGACCTTCAACTTAAATTTGCTATCATCGCAATCCTACACGAGAAGCTTAACCCCTAAAGGGCGGTGCTTCATGCCCGCCCTTACAAATTCAATGTTACCGATAGAAAATTAAATAGGATTATGGTATCGACTAATTGTACTGAGCCGCCGCAGAATCGGCGACTTTAGTGATGTGAGAGCGCAATGTTTCAGCAACAACTCGGACATGGGGTTCTTTCATCAGCGAAAGATGATCTCCAGGAAGAAACTGAGTTTCTATCGCTCCGGATATTAACTTCTCCCAGCCCAATTTAGGATATTGGTTGATATAGATGTCTTGATATTCACTCCAAAGAACAGTAGCATTGCCTGAATAGACTTGAGGCTGATAATCTTTTCTCGCTTGCAAGCTAGAAGCTAAAACACTTGACAATTCAGGTGTGAATTGTTCGAGAAATGGTGATGAGGATATTGTTGTAGCTACTAAATCCTTATAATCTACTTTTTTTCTCAGTAGTTTTCTTAACAACATATCTGAAAAATATTTTATTTGCTCTTTTAATTCGAGATTTTTAAATTTATCCAAATGGAATTTTATTTTTTGCAACACTAGCGATTTATCTTGCTTCAAATTGGGCGATTCAATGTCCAATAAACCGAGAAAAGCGATCTCTTGCCCTAAATCTGCTAGTTGCCGAGCAATCTCAAAAGCAATCACACCACCAAGCGAATAACCTAGTAGTAAATAAGGCCCATTTGCTTGGACGGTTTGAATCGATTTGATAAAGCAACTAGCCATATCTTCAATTCGATCTAAGGGCTGCTGTTTACCATCGAGTCCTTGTGCTTGGAGTCCATAAATAGGTCGCTCTTCACCCATTTTTTTGACTAGATCGTAATAGCAAAATAAAGTACCACCAACGGGATGAATACAAAATAATGGCGATTTATGTTCGTTACCCATTCCCAGTAGGACTAATGGCGACCAAGTATCTGAATGTTCTTCTTGACGGATAACATCGGCAAGCTCGGCAATTGTAGAAGCCCGCAATAAAATTGCCCATGAGAGATGTTTCCCCCAAATTTGCTCGATTTGGGCAAACAAGTATAAAGCCAGGAGTGAATGTCCACCTAGGTCGAAGAAATTATCGCTAATCCCAATCGGTTGAACATCTAAAACTTTTTCCCAAATTTTGACGAGCTGAAGCTCTAATTCGTCGTTCGGCTGCACGACAGTAAAATTTTCGCGACTGGGTTCTGGTAGTCGCTTACGATCGAGCTTATTATTAGGTGTGAGGGGTAGTGCATCCAAAATTTCAAAAGCCGATGGCATCATATAATCGGTTAGTTTTGTCTTTAGATACGATCGCACATCGCTAATATTAATTTGGGTGCAATTGGGGACAATATAGGCAACGATTATTTGCTCGCCAGATCGATTTTTCTTCCCGACTACTGCTGCTTGTTGGACATCGGGATATTGTGTCAGCACGGTTTCGATTTCTTCGATTTCTACCCGCATCCCGCGAATCTTCACCTGAAAATCTTGACGACCGACAATTTCTAAATTTCCATCGGGTAAATAACGTGCTAAGTCACCTGTTTTGTATAATCGTTGTTGTTGGTTATCGGTGGTGAAAGGGTTAGGGATAAACTTACGTTCGTTTAATTGCGGATTGTTCAAATAACCTCGTGCTAAACTTGCTCCAGCAACGTGTAATTCGCCTGTTTGGGTAACTGAGACTGGCTGTAATTCATCGTCGAGAATGTATAGTTGATTATGTGAATAAGGAGATCCGACAGGAGCATATCCATCTTCCAGATCGAAGTCTTCAGGCACCGGATAAGCACAAACGCCAATTGTTTCGGTTTGCCCATAAATATTGACAATCTGCGGCGGCTGTGGAAACTGGCTGCGCACCCGATTCAATAGTTGAGAGGTTAACAATCCCCCTGAAAATATCAGCAGTCTAATCTTGGAATCTGTTAGCTGCGATCCTGGTACCTGCTCCATCTGAGCTAGGCTGACGAGTAAGTAATTCCAGACTGAGGCTACCGTATCGAAGACAGTAATGTTTTCCGTGTGGATGAGTTCCAGTAGACTACGTAAATTGGTAGTATTTTCTTTGGAAGTAATTACTACTTTCGCCCCTTGAGATAAGGGTAATAGTAATTGTCTGATCGAGGAAGAAAAGGAAAAAGAGGCTGAGAGTAAATAAACATCCTCAGGTTGAATCTTCCCAACTTCATTTACAGCTTGGAGATAGCATTCAACCTGACCGAGGGTAATCTCGACACCCTGGGGCTTCCCTGTTGAGCCAGAGGTGTACATGATATAGGCAAGATTATCTGGAGTTGTTTGTGCTGGAGCTAATTCCTCACTAACTTTCGCTAATTTATCCCATTGTGTATCGAGCAAAAATAAATTTAGCTCTCGATTCTCCTTCAGAGACGCTACGCGAACGTCCAAGTCTGCCGCTAAATGTGATTGAGTTAATACTATTTGTAGTTGTGTCTCTTCGAGGATCGAGCCTAATCGTTCTTTGGGATAAGCTGGATCTAATGGGATATAAGCTCCACCAGCTTTCAGGACTCCCAAAATAGAGATTGCCATATCGACAGAGCGTTCTGCATAAATCCCCACTAGCACTTCTGGCTCAACTCCCTGTTGGCGCAGATAGTTCGCTAACCGATTACTTTGACTATTTAGTTGTTGGTACGTTAGTTCTGTTGTCGCATCTTTGACGGCAATCGCGGCAGGATTTTGGTTTAGATGAGTTTGCAAAAGTTGACTAATCGACATTTATTTGCTAATGAGAGACTTCAAAACTTAATATTTATAGCAACGGCATTGGCGGCCAGACTGTCCCTAATACCTGGATTTGTTGGAAATTAATGACATTTCCCATCTTGACTAGGAAAGAGTCATTGGTATTACCATTTGTGATGATTTTAACATATTTAGAGATAAATTCTCAATAAGCGCGGTCTAAATATCTAGCTAAGTGAACTGCAGTCCAGATCTGCTCGATCGACTGCCGATGATATGGGGATGCCGATAAATGGGTAAGATAGTCCAGCAATCATCATATATTTGTATTAGTTTATGCTGAGATCGTCCACATTGGAGGAGATAAATGGTATCGAAGACTACCGAGCTAAGTTATGGCAATGCACGAATAAGACATTTGCACAATAGTCAAAAGTCTTTAATTTATTCGATCGCTGCATCCCCCAGCTCTCGGATCGCCTACTACCAGCACTCAATTTTATTCAAAGCATAAGTGTATTGAAATTAACCTCTAATTTTGACTTTACATCATTTAGCGGATGTCCGATCGAGTCAAAACTAGCTAGGATGGTCGGTGCAACTACATCCCAATCCAGCATTCAATTTCACCAATTCCAAGCAAATCGAAATTAACTGTTATTGGTTAAACGATCGAATCTTTAGCAATTCATCATCATCAGGGTCTGAACTGTATTGTAGATCGTTAGTTAGTTAGAGCGTGCCTATCGCCGTAAAATCATTAAATTAATTAAAATCATTAGTTCTCTATTATAGAAAATCAAGGTTCAAATCGATATTTTAAGATGAACAACTAATATGTCAATTACTCTTTTTCAATTTGCAACAAAAAAAAGTGGATTACAAACTTTCTTAGATCGATATCAGTATATTCTATCGATCGTTGCTACGTTTCTATTTTTCTCAGATCTCCCCGACTATCTTCATACAACGGCAATGTTGCCGCTAAATCCACTTGCCTGGATTGGGATTTTCATTTTTCTATCTCTGCCATTCATCAAAAAAATAGCAACTATTCCTAAACCACTGATTATTTGGATGGTACTGTATATCGTTATCTCAATGCTATCATTGGCAACGATCAGTAGTGACGAAGCATCCATGAAAGAAATTAGGATGAGAGTCCTTTCTCTTGCCTTTCTTTGTATGATGTATGCTCTCTACGAACAAAAATCTTTAAAGCATGTTAAATATGTGATATTAGCTGTCGTACTGATGTCGGTCGGCAACGACTTTTTTGAACTATTAAATCCTAAGGTATTTACAGAATTAAACGTCGGTCGCCCTGGCGGATTTTATATTAATCCCAACAAATCAGGTTGTGCTTTGGTACTAGGATTGATATTTACAATCGATATTGTCAAAAAACAACATCGGTGGTTGTATCTGTTGGTTGTTGGTGCTGGGATTGCCTGTACATTTTCACGCGGCTCACTCTTAGGCTGGACTCTCTGCGCGCTGTTTCTCACAATTGCCCGAGTCCTTTCTGATAAACGCCGGACGGTGCTGATATCGATAGTATCGCTAGTATTACTACTAGCACTAACAAATCCACTCAAGAATGCTGCCGACTTTTTTGGGGGTAATGAGGGAGCAAGCTGGGACGTTGTAGATCGACTAGAGCAGTTCCAAAATCCCTCCCTTGAAGATGATTCTGCAAAAGAGCGTAAAGCAGTTGTCGGATATGCTTGGCTGATGTTTGGCAATCACCCATTTTGGGGGAATGGATTGGCATCGACGCACAAGTGGACTGTTTCGGAAGTATCCACTCACAATATGTATCTGCTCTATATGGCAGATCATGGGATTCTAGGGTTTATTATCCTGCCTGGTGCGATCTGGGCTGTTGCTTGGCGCAATCGCGGCGAACCAGGTTTTAGGATTCTATGTTTTGTCGTATTTATGAGTTTGTGGGGCATCTTTAGCCACGACATTTTGGAAGAGAAGTATATTCTCTGCACGTTTGCCTTGCTAGCAGCAATGAATACCAACCAACAGTGGTATCACAAGTACTCTCACGATCGTTTCCAAGCAGCACAAGCACCCGAGCATGGACGATTGATTCTACCACCAGCCCGAAATCAACCATCGATCGAATCGGGATACAGTCAGCGACTATTACCACCCAGTCGCAAGTAACCCACACCAAATTTATGCATCACCACTCAATTACACTATTACTTTCAGGCGCGATTGGGATTTTACTATCTGGCTGTCATACAATTGGCGAACTGGTAAAATCTCAACCAGCACAAACAGCGACAGGAATTTCGATACCACGACCAGAATACCTTCAGCCTGTCGCCGATCCTATTTTTGGGACGACAGTCACGCGGGTATCCGATCGCGCCAGATTTGGCTCAGAGCTGCCAGAGCTGCGACATTTATATTCCAAGAATCAGCCGTGGAATGCGGATGAATCTTACTTGCTGCTCAATTATAAATATCCTGCGGCTCTGTTAGATGGTCGTACCTATAAATTTATCCGCTGGGTGCGTCAGCCATCAGAAGGTGTGTGGTCGAATCTCAATCCAGCACTAATGTACGGGACGATCGCCAAGACCAATCAGTTTGTCAAACTCAATGTTACTAAGGGTAACGACTATACCGTACTTCATAAGTTTCGCGAATACGATCTCATCCATTTTGGCGAGTGGGAAGGTAATCTCAGTAATAACGATCGCTATGCTGCCTTAGTTGGTGTCAAAGCTGGCAAACTCGATTTCCTCGTCTACGATCTGTTCAAGAATCGAGTCACATCCCGCAAGACTCAGCCCAATGGGACAACGATTAGCAACGGCAATGAATCGACGGTTAATAACCTTACTATGTCGCAATCTGGGAAATATCTAGTCGTCCAGTATAACCAGGAAGGTCAAGGAGTTCAGCGCGGAATTCATCTCCTCGATCGATCTTCGCTCAAATCTGTGCGACAGTTGTCTAAACGGGGCGGATCGCATTTTGATACTTGTATTAATGCCAGGGGAGCCGAGGCGATTGTCGTGACTGACGATACCAGTCCAGCACTCGTATCGGTTCAGTACTCAACTGGCAAAAAGACCACACTATTACCAGCGAGCAAATCGAACTATAACATTCACGTCTCTTGCCGTAACTTAAAACGTCCTGGATGGGTATACGTCAGCGAGTTTGCAGGCGATATCGATCCCGAACAGCCCGATCTTGTCAAGACAACACCCGATCGCACATTCGCGCTCAAACTCGATGGTAGTGGTACGATCGAACAATTCGCCCAACCAAATCACTCTCCCAGCAAAGCCTACGAACGACAACCCCACAGCGTCCCCAACCGCGACGGGAAGAAGGTACTGTTTGCCAGCGATTGGGGCGATCCTGCCGATCCCGTCTACGCATACATCACGCGGAAAAAGCGGTGAATTTAGTTGAAAGTTGTAGTTAATTGGACATCTATAGCAATCATTAGGGCGGTTAGGACGTTTGAGAGGCTAGATCCAAAGGCTTCTCGTAAGAAGCCTTTGGATCTGATGTCCTAACTAGTCTGGCGGTTGCTATACATCGAATTTTTCTGGCAACAAAATTGACTCTTCAAACATCTTCTAGAAGGATGTTTAAATTTAAATATTGGGAACAATAACTATACTAGTGTTCCACCCTTAAATTTTAACGACCCAGTTCTTCCTTTCAACCGCCCTGCTTTCTGAAGCCTGGTGATACTGAATACAAGTGTGATTTTGAAACGGTAGATCTCTTGATTCTCCCCCACACTCCCACTCCCCCCCACTCCCTACGGTGGTACAGCCCACTCCCCGCTCCCCCCTCCCCCTCATTAATTGCTTATGTGTGGCATCGCTGGTTATTGGCATCGCGCTTCTAAATTTAGTCAGGAACAGAGTGATGGCATTATTACCGCCATGACCGATGCCTTGGTGCTACGGGGACCAGATAGTAGTGGGATTTGGGTCGATCCTAATGCTGGTATTGCTTTGGGGCATCGTCGTTTGGCAATTCTGGATTTATCGCCAGAAGGCGCACAGCCGATGCTGTCTCGATCGGGTCGGTACGCGATCGTATTTAATGGAGAAATCTATAATTTTGGCGTACTTAGAGCGGAATTAAATGAGCTAGGGCATGAATTTCGCGGTCATTCAGATACGGAAGTAATGTTGGCGGCGATAACTGAATGGGGCGTGACAGCCGCCGTTAAGCGATTTATTGGGATGTTTGCTTTTGCCTTGTGGGATATCCAGGAGCAAGTTTTACATCTTGGTCGCGATCGACTGGGCGAAAAACCCCTCTATTATGGTTGGGTAGGCGATACACTCCTATTTGGCTCGGAATTAAAAGCACTCGTAGCGCATCCTCAGTGGCAAGGAGAGATCGATCGAGATGCCTTAGCTCTATTCGTTCGTCATGGCTATATTCCCGCACCACACTCGATTTACCAGGGGATTGGTAAGTTACCACAGGGGACGATTGTGAGTTTACCAGCCAGTCAGCCCCAAGCAGCTCAACCGATTCCCTATTGGGATTTACAGGCAGCGGTATTAGATGGGATTAGTAATCCATTTCAGGGTAGCGACGCTGAAGGAATCGCCCATTTAGACCAGCTATTACGCGAGACAATTAACGAGCAAATGGTGGCAGATGTCCCGCTGGGAGCATTTCTATCGGGAGGCATCGATTCTTCTACTGTCGTCGCCCTGATGCAGGCGCAATCAACCCGCCCAATTAAAACTTTCTCGATCGGATTTACCGAACAAAAATATAATGAAGCGGAATATGCTAAGGCGGTTGCAGCACATTTAGGTACGGAACATACGGAATTATATGTTACGCCTGAAGATGCGCTAGAGGTGATTCCTCAACTGCCAACTTTATACGATGAACCATTCGCCGATTCATCACAGATCCCCACCTATTTATTGTCGAAATTAACTCGTCAACATGTGACTGTCAGCTTGTCTGGAGATGCTGGAGACGAATTATTTTGCGGCTATAGCCGCTACTTTACCGCGCAGAAAATTTGGCAAAAAATTAGTTGGATTCCAACTGGAATGCGCCAGTTTTATGCGAAGTTGTTGCTATCGGTACCAATGGATCGCTGGGATGAGATCGTCAATGGTATTGGCAAAGTCGTACCTCGCTTACAGCAACCACATCAGGGCTTTAGAGTTCATCTTCTCGCTAATTTTCTTAACAGCAAACAGCCTCTAGATTTGTACTCTCAAATGATGTCCAGTTGGGAAAATCCAGAGGCAATAGTTTTAAATAGCCGCGAACCCAGCACCGTGATTAATAATCCACCCGACTGGCTCCAGCGATTGGATTTTACCAACCAAATGATGTACGCAGATGCGATGACTTACTTAACAGATGATGTTTTGGCGAAAGTCGATCGAGCCGCAATGGGTGTCAGTCTAGAATCCAGAGTACCATTTCTCGATCGACGGGTGGTTGAATTTGCCTGGAAACTACCGCTATCGATGAAGGTTCGCGATGGACAAGGCAAGTGGTTGTTGCGTCAAGTCCTATACCAGTATGTGCCACAAGCGTTAATCGATCGACCTAAAATGGGCTTTGGCGTGCCGATCGATCTCTGGTTGCGTCATGAGCTACGCGATTGGGCGGAAGCACTCCTTGACGAGGCTAGGCTCGAACGGGAAGGCTTTTTTAATGTCCGAGCTGTTCGTCAGCAATGGGCAGAACATCTATCGGGTGAATTCGACAGGTGTTATTCGCTATGGCATATTTTGATGTTTCAAGCATGGTTGGAGAATAAGTTGGAAGTGAAAAGTGAATAGTGAATAGTTAGATTTCTTGACTAACAGTAAATAAATAAACAATAGATAGAATACAAATAGTATGCGAATTTTAGTGACTGGTGCGGCTGGATTTATTGGGTTTCATGTGTGTGAAAGATTGTTGAATGAGGGCTGTCAGGTGGTTGGTATTGACAATATGAATGACTACTACGATGTCACACTTAAAGACGATAGATTAGCAAAACTAACAGACCGAGATAATTTTAGTTTCCATAAAATCGATCTGGCCGATCGAGAGGGAATCGAGCAATTATTTGAACGCTATGAATTTGAGAGCGTAATCAATTTAGGTGCTCAAGCTGGGGTTCGCTACTCACTCCAAAATCCGCGTGCTTATATTGATAGCAATCTGACTGGATTTGGCAATATTTTAGAAGGCTGTCGGCATTATAAAATCAAACATCTAGTCTATGCTTCTTCTAGTTCGGTCTATGGCGCAAATACCAAGATTCCCTTTTCAGTTCATGATAATGTCGATCATCCAATTAGTTTGTATGCAGCTACCAAAAAAGCTAATGAATTGATGGCACATAGTTATAGTCATCTTTATAAAATTCCGACCACAGGCTTAAGATTTTTTACAGTTTATGGCCCTTGGGGTCGTCCTGACATGGCTCCGATGCTATTTACTAAAGCGATTTTAGCAGGTAAGCCGATCGATGTATTTAACTACGGCAAAATGCAGAGAGATTTTACCTACGTTGACGATATTGTCGAAGGAATTATTAAAGTAATGCATAAAATACCCGAACCAAATCCTGACTGGACGGGGACTGAACCAGATCCAGCAACTAGTAAAGCTCCCTACCGTATTTATAACATCGGTAATAATCAACCGATCGAACTAATGTATTTTATTGAAGTTTTAGAGAAAGCTTTAGGCATCGAAGCCAAGAAAAATATTATGCCAATTCAACCAGGTGATGTCCCGATTACTTATGCCGATGTATCGGATCTGACAGCAGACGTTGGTTTTAAACCGGATACCTCGATCGAAGTTGGAGTCCAGCGATTTGTCGAATGGTATCGGGCTTACTATCAAGTATAGTTTCCCATGAAAATAATACTTTTGTCGGAACTTCGATCGTAGATTTGGCTTATCCTCCAAACTATTTATTGACAATGTATCTAAATCACGGGAACTGAATAGCCAGAATTACCGAATATAGCAATCTAATTCGATTAAAAATCATCACTTTATTGGAGATCCTTACTGCGAATGAATATTAAGATCGAAGATTTTAGTAAATGAGTTTGGATTGCTATATTTATAATAATTAGTCCACAGATCGTTTAAACTATCCCTAGATCGATATTTCTAAATTAGATTTGGTATAGCCTCTCCAGCGAAACGACTGCTCTAAAATTATTCACTTCCGAACTAAGTTGACAGACAATGAACACATCCCGATGGCAACAACAAATCGCCAAACGTTGGCAATCGATCTCCACTGGCTCGGTTAATAGCCAAATTTTTAGTGCGGCGATTGTTGTAGCGGGGGGAACCTTGTTCGTCAAAGTCCTATCGGTTGTCAAAGAACTAGTAGTTGCTTCAACATTTGGAACATCGGATGAACTAGATGCCTTTTTAATTGCCTTGACAATTCCTTCTGTCATTGTGACAATCGTCGCTGGTTCTTTTAATTCAGCTCTCATCCCAACTTACATTAAGGTCAGAGAGAGGGAAGGCAAACAAGCAGCTCAAAAACTTTTTGCTGGTGCTACGATTTGGAGCATCGGACTGCTATCCCTGGTTACAGTATTACTATTAGTTGTATCGCCAGTTTATTTGCCACTAATTACGCGTGGGTTCACCCCCAAAAAATTAGGACTGACTTACGATCTGTTGTGGACGATCTCGCCACTAATTTTACTCAGTGGTGTTGGTGTCGTTTGGGGTGCGGTGTTAAATGCTGGAGAGCGATTTGCCTTAGCAGCGTTGGCACCGATGTTGACCCCCGTTGTGACAATTCTATTGCTGGTGACGATGCCATCCTTGGGAGTCTTTAACTTAGCCGTGGGGATGATTGTCGGTCAACTATTGGAAATGATCGTCGTAGGTGCTGCGCTACGACGACAGGGGATGAACTTAATCCCAAAATGGTATGGATTTGACAATAGCTTAAAAGAAGTAGCTGGTCAATATGTACCAATGATTGCGGGTGCATTTTTGATGTGCAGTACCGATTTAGTGGATCAATCAATGGCGGCAATGTTGCCATCGGGTAGTGTGGCTTCTCTTAGTTATGGGAATAGAATGATCTTACTACCGATTACGATCGCTACCACAGCCTTGAGTACAGCAGTAATTCCCTACTTTTCCAAAATGGTCGCGCGTGATGACTGGACTGGCGTTCGTCAGGCAATGAAGCACTATATGGGATTGATTTTCGCGGTGACAATTCCGCTCACTGGACTGATAATTTTATTTTCTGAGCCGATTGTCCAGATTTTACTACAAAGAGGTTCTTTCACCGCTAAAAGTACTCATTTAGTCGCTCAAATTCAAGCTTGTTTTGCCTTACAGATTCCTTTCTATATTGCCAGTATTTTACTAGTCCGCCTAACTTCGGCGATGCGAAATAATAAAGTATTGATGTGGGGGTCGGCAGGTAATCTAATCGTCAATATCAGTTTTAACTATTTGTTTATGCAATGGATGGGAGTAGCTGGCATCGCTTTGTCAACTAGTTTTGTTTATTTGTTCTCATTTCTATTCTTGCTGTTTTTTGCGATCCGAAATCTCAAAGAAATAGATAATCTCGGTCTGACACCCGAGCAAAAAGAAAAAGTAGCACAAGTCAATAAATTTAAGGTCGAACAGATCAAAACTGTGCTCACACCCGAACAACATCAAGCATTTCAATCGATCGAACAACAACATTCATCACGGCATCAACCCAGCGACGAGGTTAACTTAAGTGCCGACCAAAAAAAAGAACTAGCAGCTATTCGTCAAAGGACAATGCATCAGTTTCGATCGATCCTAACTTCAGCCCAAGAAATTCAACTCGAACAAATAGATAATTGGAAAAATGGGATTTCACTCAAACAAACGAAAAAACTGAATCTCACATCAGTGCAACAAGAACAAATGAAGCAGTTGTGGATAGACGATATTCGGCACAGAGAGGCTGTTTATACTCCCGAACAACAGCAGAAAAATCAGGCGATGAAAAGTCGCCGCCAAGCAGTTAATAAAGAATGGGAGAATCTAAATTTAACACCAGAACAAATGGCTGAAATCAAAGCTATTCGCCAAGCTAGTAAACAACAGTTCAACACCATTTTGACTCCAGCGCAGCAAGCCAAAGTTAAAAGTGGTAATGGTAGGTATGAAATTTAGGCTTTAGGCTTTAGGAGAAAGGGGAAAGGGGAAAGGGGAAAGAAAATACACCCCAACACCCCAACACCCCCACACCCCACACCCCCACACCCCCACACCCCCACACCCCAAGAATTATGCGCTGTACACTAATCATTCATTCCCTAAGTTCCGGCGGTGCCGAGCGGGTACTATCTCGAATGGCAAATTATTGGGCGGAAAAGGGTTGGGAGATTACTTTATTAAATTTTACCGATGAGAGTGAGACCCCGTTTTATCATCTTGACGATCGAGTAAATCATCGACAGTTAGGTATTGCTGAAGCATCGGCAAATCCGATGGCCGGAATTTTGAATAATGTTACCAGTGTCAGAGGACTTAGGGCGGCAATTATTCAGAGCAAACCGGATGCGGTAATTAGCTTTATGGATAGAACAAATGTAATTGCAATCCTCGCAACTCGTTGGTTGAAAATCCCGATCCTGGTATCAGAACGTAACGATCCAGCAATGCTTTCGGCTGGTAAAATGTGGGAGCTACTCCGACAGTGGACTTATCCATTTGCCGATCGAATCGTCGTCCAGACCGAACGGGCAGGGAGTTATTTTGCAAAGTTGCAAAAGCTGGTGTTTATCATGCCGAACCCCGTGATTTTGCCACCAACGGAAACAACTGGATCGGCACCTTTATTAGGAGCTAATTCACTAATTGCGGTCGGTCGGTTGGTCTCTCAGAAAGGCTTCGATTTGCTGCTCAGAGCGTTGGCGCAGGTCAAAGACCGTTATCCTGAATGGACGCTGACAATCTTGGGTGAAGGCGAATTACGCCCCGAATTAGAAGCATTACGGCAGGAACTAGGATTAGAAGATCGCGTGCATTTGCCTGGACGGGTAAAAAATCCCCATGAGTTTCTCAAACAGGCAGATATTTTTATCATGTCTTCCCGCTTTGAAGGTTTTCCCAACGCGCTGTGTGAGGCAATGGTATGCGGGTTGCCAGTGATCTCAACAGATTGTCCCAATGGCCCACGGGAGATTATCCGCGATGGTGTTGATGGGATCTTAGTCCCAACGCAAGATGTCCCCGCTTTAGCCGCTGCAATGGAGCGGCTGATGTCCGATTACCAATTGCGGCAATCTCTAGCCAAAGCCGCACCAGAAGTAGCCGAACGGTTTAGTTTGGATAAAGTGATGCTGATGTGGGAATCATTAGTTAAACAAGTAATCGCGGAGAAATAACATATGTCCGATCGACGAATCGCGTTCTTTCTGCCTACCCTCGCTGGTGGCGGAGCAGAAAGAGTTGCTCTGAATTTGCTCAAGGGGATGGTAGAACTAAATATTCCCTTAGACTTAGTTGTCGCGGACACAGAGGGGCCTTATTTAGACCAAGTACCTAAAGGAGTCCGCTTGGTCAATTTGGGCACAGGTAGAGTATTTAAAGCGATTCCAGGCTTGGTAAAGTATCTCAAGGAAACTCAACCAGTGGCGTTACTTTCACATATGAACCATGCCAATCTTGCGGCGATCTTGGCGAGAGATTTGGCTGGTGTCAAAACTAAGTTGGTGGGAGTAGAACACGAAACCCTATCGGCGAGCAAATCGCCCTTACTCCGCAGTAAATTTTTACCCTTGATGATGCGATTGTTGTATCCCCGTGCTGATGAGATCGTCGGGGTTTCCCAAGGTGTATCCGAAGATCTAGACTGCGAACTGGGTTTCGCGCCTGGAACGGTGAAAACGATTTACAATCCGGTAGTCGATCGAGATTTGACTGCTAAAGCCGCAGCACCTGTAGAACACCCCTGGTTTGCAGCAGGAAGTCCGCCCATATTTTTGGCGGTAGGACGATTATCGCAGCAGAAAGATTTCGCGAATCTGATTCAAGCTTTTGCTCTAGTTCGCCAGCGGAAAGCAGCTCGGTTAATGATTTTAGGTGAAGGTGAAACTCGCAGCGAGTTAGAGGCGCAGATCGAGACATTGGGGATTGGGGAAGATGTATCTCTGCCTGGATTCGTCCAAAATCCTTATGCTTATATGCGTAATTCTACTGCTTTTGTACTTTCGTCCCGATGGGAAGGATTACCGACTGTATTAATAGAAGCGATGGCTTGTGGTTGTTCTGTTGTTGCAACTGATTGTCCTTCGGGACCTCAGGAGATCTTAGCAGCCGGAAAATATGGTCTTTTGGTACCGATCGAAAATGCCACCGCATTGGCAGATGCGATGGTTCAAACCTTAGAGACACCTGTAGATCGAGCGATTTCGATCGATCGAGGCATGTATTTTTCTGCCGATCGAGCAGTTTCAGAATACCTCAAGCTATTTGACTATGAATCACATTAAGGACAGTTTCATCGATGAAACGGTTAATATCATCCAGTCCCGAAGAACAAGAGTACATCAAGAATATTGGTAAAAATAAGAATAAAAACTTTCTAATCTACTGCCAATCTGTATTGGCAGTCGGTAGCGTGTTGATTTTTTTTACTTTTTTTGATGTTTATTTCTGGGAAAGCAGTAAGATTATTCCTCCAGTTGTATTTATCAATCTTTATGGTGCTGCAATCGTAATTTTATTACTTATTGCTAAGCGCGCTAAAATAAGTTACCAAATACCGCGTGAATTGCTGTGGTGGTGTCTTGGATATTTGACGATTTCGTTATTTGGATTTTTACTACTGCTATCTTTTCCATCACATGCTGGAGAAGCTGGATTTCAGCAATTACGAACGCGAATTTTGTCGGAGTTTTTTTTACTAACGATGTTCTTGATATTTTCCAAATATTATCAAGTCCAAAATGTAACTAGGCTAGCCATCTGTGGGGCTGTTATCCTGGCATTGTTTAATAATATCTTGGAGTTTAGCGATCCATCAATATTTGGGGTGTTAAATACAACTGGTCGAGCAGCCGGATTATATGTCAATCCGAATATCACCGGTTGTGCTTTAATTTTGGGGCTAATTTTTGGAATAAGTGTACTGCCTGAAAGACTTCGGATTTTATATTCGATCTTAGTTTTAGTCGGTGTATTCATGACATTTTCGCGAGGGGCTATTTTAGGGTGGTTTCTCGTGATGGGGATTTTTTTAAAAGTTGAATTAGTTCCGCGTAAACAGTTATTTATTTGGGTGATTAGCATTCTGGGTGTCTTGTTTATATTTGGGCCAATCCTTGGGAGTATATTTAATTTAGACGAATTACAAAAATCTGGTTTAGTGACGGCAAATTTTGATAATATCCGCGAAAGATTAGAATGGTTCCAAACTCCCAAACAGGAAGAGTCCGCAGATGCTCGAATGGAAGTAGTCGCGATCGCTTGGGGCATGTTTGGCAACCATCCATTACTAGGTAACGGTTTAGCTTCTACAGATAATTTAAATAATCTGGGTATATCTACACACAATATGTATTTGCTATATGTGGCAGATCATGGAATTTTAGGTGTGCTAATCTTGCCCACATTAGTTTATGCTGTCACCCGTAATGCACAAGGAGAAAGTAAGTATATCGGTTGGGCATTTAGTGCTTTTATTCTCCTCTGGGGATGTTTTAGCCATAATATATTGGAGGAACGATATATTCTAATGTGTTTTGCATTAATGGCGGCAATGAATCGGAGTAGCCGACTCAAAATCAAGCGTAAAAGTTTTCAACCAAAACAGGAACTATCATGAAAATTATTTTTATCATCACTGGACTTAGTAGTGGCGGAGCTGAAATGATGCTGTATAAATTGCTGACTAGGATCGATCGACAGCGATTTAAACCAATTGTGATTTCTTTAACAGAACGCGATACATTAGCTGCGCCGATAGAAGCATTGGATATCCCTGTTTATGCCCTGGGAATGAAGGAAGGTGGACTACCAACTCCCCGCGTGATTTGGGAGTTATTTAAGATTTTTATTAAAACTAAGCCAAATTTAATTCAAGGTTGGATGTATCATTCTAACTTAGCTGCCCAGTTTGCCAATATTATCAGCTTAAAATTTGCGCCCGTCATCTGGAATGTCCGACATTCTCTAAACTCTTTAGCCGACGAACGTCGCGGTACGCAAGCTGTGATTAAGGCATCAATTCCTTTAAGTAAATTTGTTAACAAAATTATTTATAATTCCCAAATTAGTGCTGTTCAACATGCGAAATTAGGCTATCCAGAAGAAAAAGAAGTTACTATCCCCAATGGATTCGATCCAGAACTATTTAAGCCATCAATCGAGTCGCGCAAATCAGTTAGAGCAGAATTAGGTCTAACTAGCGACTGTTTATTAATCGGTCGATTTGCACGGTTTCATGAGATGAAAGATTATCCAAATTTATTGCGAGGAGCCGCAGTTTTATTAAAAGAGCGTCCCGACGTACATTTCTTACTAATCGGTCGGACTCTCAACATGCAAAACCCGATTATAGCGGAATTAATTGAGGAACTAGGGATTGGCGATCGCATCCATCTCAAAGATGAAAGTCGAGAGCTACCCTACTACACGGCTGCACTAGATATCGCTACGACAACTTCTAGTCATGGCGAAGCCTTCCCCAATGTCGTCGGCGAAGCAATGTGTTGTGGCGTTCCTTGTGTGGTGACAGACGTGGGCGATTCGGCTTGGATTGTCGGCGATACTGGTAGAGTGGTACCGCCCCGAAATCCAGAGGCTTTGGCAAAAGCTTGGCAAGAGCTAGTCGATTTAGGTGCCGAAGGCAGAGCGGCTTTGGGAACAGCCGCAAGAGAACGCGCAGTCGCCTGTTTTTCGCTAGACTTTGTGGTAGCTCAATATGAGCAATTATATGAAAGTGTCGTAGCTAAATAGTTTCAGAGATAGGAGTTTTCAGGAAGATTAGTTATAGCCTCCCCGCTCTCTTGAAAAGGTGCTCTACTTGGGGAAACCCCAAGACCGCACTTTTCGCTCCCCGCTCCCCGCTCCCCCCTTTTTTAGAAACAAATTATGTGTGGAATTACTGGTTTTTGGGATACATCTACAGAACTTAACACCGAGAAATTAAGATCGATCGCGACCGACATGTCGGATGCTATTATCCATCGTGGGCCAGATAGTGGCGGCGTTTGGGTCGATGAGGCGACGGGAATTGCCCTTGGACATCGAAGATTGGCAATTGTCGATCTCTCGCCAGAAGGTCATCAGCCAATGGTTTCGAGTAATAACCGTTATACGATCGTCTTTAATGGCGAGGTTTATAATTTTGTCGCCTTACGCGAAGAACTGCTCCAACTGGGCTATAGTTTTCGGGGACATTCTGATACCGAAATTATGCTAGCGGCATTTAGTGAATGGGGATTGGAACCAGCCGTCCAAAAGTTTAATGGGATGTTTGCTTTTGCCTTGTGGGATAGTCAGGAACGGCTGCTACATTTGGGCTGCGATCGATTAGGTGAAAAACCGATCTATTATGGTTGGATCGGACAAACCTTAGTATTTGGCTCAGAATTAAAAGCTCTCAAAGCCCATCCCATTTTCCAGCCGGAGATCGATCGACAAGCGTTGACCCTATTCATGCGCTATAGTTATGTCCCCGCACCATATTCGATCTATCAAGGCATCAAGAAATTACCCCCCGCCACACTGCTCACCTGGAATGGTACCGCTACACAGCCAACCCCAGTTCCCTACTGGTCTGTCCGCGCCGCCGCCGAAGCGGGGATTGCCAACCCATTTAGCGGATCGGATCGAGAAGCAATCGACAAATTAGATTCGCTCCTGCTCGATGCGGTAGGATTGCGGATGATGGCGGATGTACCTTTGGGTGCGTTTCTCTCCGGCGGGGTGGATTCCTCCACTGTAGTAGCTCTAATGCAGGCGCAAAGCACGAAGCCTGTAAAAACTTTTTCGATCGGGTTTGAGGAAGCTGAGTATAATGAAGCCCAACATGCCAAAGCAGTCGCCAAGCACCTGAACACCGAACATACCGAAATGTATGTCACCGCCGCCGAAGCCCTCGCGGTGATTCCCAAGCTACCCAGCTTATACGACGAACCCTTCGCCGACTCTTCCCAGATTCCCACTTTCCTGGTCTCTGAGCTGGCGCGCAGACATGTAACGGTCAGTTTATCGGGCGACGGTGGCGACGAGCTGCTCGGCGGCTACGAACGTTATTTCTTGGCGGAGAATATTTGGCAAAAGTTTGGCTGGATGAACAAATCATTGCGCCAGACTACGGCGAAAGCTTTAACGATCGTCTCGACTCAAACTTGGGATAATGTCCTGGGGAGCCTACCAGCAATCCCCGCAAAACTCAAGCAATATCCAGGATCGAGAATCCACAAACTAGCTGATATTCTAGCTGTCAACGATCCTGAAGAAATGTATCTGGGGTTGATTTCTCATTGGCAACAACCAGAAACATTAGTAATTGGCGGAGACGAACCACCAATCCATTTAACAGAGCGTCCGAATTGGGCCGAAGTACCCACATTTACTGACAGAATGATGTATCTGGATACGATGTCCTATTTACCAGATGATATTCTGGTAAAAGTCGATCGAGCCAGTATGGGTGTAAGTTTGGAAGGTCGAATTCCACTATTGGATCATCGGGTCGTCGAGTTAGCTTGGCAGATACCATTATCGATGAAAATTCGTGACAATCGGGGTAAATGGATTTTGCGTCAAGTCTTGGAAAAATACGTCCCAAATAGTCTGATCGATCGACCAAAAATGGGTTTTGGCGTACCGATCGATAGTTGGCTACGCGGCCCCCTCAAAGATTGGGCAGAGGCGTTATTAGACGAAAATAGGCTTCATTCAGAAGGCTTTTTTCATCCGCAACCAATTCGCAAAATGTGGGCAGAACATCTGTCTGGCGATCGCAATTGGCAGTACTGTTTATGGGATGTACTCATGTTTCAAGCCTGGTTAGAAGCTAATTGACGTCAGTTTCTCCTTACGGAGAGGCTACGCCAACGGGTTCAGGATCTCCATGCGCTCATTCCTAGCTCCGCTCAACACCACCTGGGGATCAATCCCCAGGCTAATAGCTCAAGTCCACTTTAGTGGACTTGCTAATCTTTAGTCCACTAAAGTGTACTTTATTTGATAGCCCGCACTTGAGTAGCGGGTGGGTGATGAACGTAGCAAACATCCTTATCCCAAATTGACGTTAATTGATAATTAATAATTGATTCCAAATTAAATATCTACCAATCTAACGAAGGGGCGAATGTATCTTTAGCGATAACAACCGCCAGAGCAATTAGGAAATCTCGACCATTATTGCAATACCTCCGACTTCTTGAAGAAGTCGGGGGTATTTTCTAACAAGCTTGGCAGTTGCGATACATTTGCCCCTTTTGATTTGAGCGAAAATTCATGTGCGATCTGAGTCACACCAGAACAAATTAGGAGGTGTAAATATAGAAATGAGAATATGGTAATTGACATCTAGTCTACTCCTGTCAAGATTGCAGATCGGAGCCTACCATCGATCGTTTCAGCAACTCTTGATGAAGGAAAATTACGATGTTTAATGTATTCACCGAAACAACAAATACAACAGCATCTCATAACAATAATATCGATGGATTGTTAGAACAATATCGATGGACATCTAAATCGGTGAGCTATAGCTTCACAGATAGCTTTCTCAATGACTATGAATTTGGCTACACAGGTGATTTGATTCACTCATCCAGTTTCAAAACGCTCAATGTTAAGCAAAGATCTGCAATGCGCAACTGGGCAAGAGCTTACTCGGATATCTCGTTACTCAACTTGTACGAAGAAACGGGTACTAACGATCGAAATGCCACCATCCGCATCGCCATTTCCAACGAGCCTAGTACGGCTAGTGCCTATAGCCCTGGCGATCCCGTCGAATCAGGGGATATATTCCTCAACCCTCGCGATTACAACGATCCTGGAATTGGTAACTATGCCTCTTATACCTTCGCGCACGAGCTAGGTCACTCATTAGGACTAAAGCACGCACACGAGACTGGCGGGGTGCGCAACGTGACAATGAATGCAGATCGTGACTCGATGGAATTCTCCGTGATGAGCTATCGTTCTTATATTGGCGCACCCTTGACTGCTACTACCAACGAGACCTGGGGATATGCTCAGTCGTTGATGATGTACGACATTAGAGCTATTCAGCACAACTATGGTGCTAACTTTAGCACCAATGCTAGCAATACAACCTATACATTTTCCACCACTACAGGCGAAATGTTTGTCAATGGTGTCGGGCAAGGTATACCAGGTGCCAACCGGATTTTTCGGACGATCTGGGATGGTAATGGGACTGATACCTACAACTTTTCAAACTACAGTACCAATTTAGCCATCGATCTGACACCAGGTGGTTGGTCGGATCTCAATGTTGGTGGTAATGCCCAACGTGCTAATCTGGGCGAAGGACGTTATGCACGCGGTCATGTATTTAATGCCCTGCAGTATAACAACGATGGTCGATCTCTAATCGAAAATGCTTATGGGGGAGGGGGTAACGATCGCATCATCGGCAACAGTGCTAGCAATGCCCTGATCGGCAATGGCGGTAACGATTATATTCAAGGTGGTGAAGGTCGAGATTATCAGGATGGGGGTAGCGGCATCGATACCGTTGACTATAGCGACTGGAATGGTGGTGGTAGTTATAACCTCGCAACTACGAATGCCTCTTTGCAGGGTTTATATACTGAAAAGATCCACAATTTTGAAAATATCATCACTGGTGCTGGCAATGACACCATTACTGGCAGCACAGCCAACAACCGGATTGAAACTGGTGCTGGCAATGACACCGTTGATGGTGGTGCTGGCAACGATATCATTTATCTTGGGGCAGGGAATGACACTGTGAACATTACCTCTGTGGGTAATGACATTTTCTACGGTGGTGCTGGTAATGACAATATTAGTGGCTGGAGTGGTAACGAAGAGTACTATGGTCAGGATGGCAACGATCGGCTGTACGGCTATGGTGGCAACGATTATCTGAGTGGTGGGACTGGGATGGATACGCTCTGTGGTGGAATGGGCAATGATATCTTAACTGGCGGTGTGGGGGCTGACAGATTCCATTTTAATAGCAAGAATGAAGGTATCGATCGAGTTACTGATTTCGCCACTGATGACAAGATTGGCATTTTAGCGAGTGGTTTTGGCGGTGGTTTGGTAGCAGGTGCGATTAGTGCCAATCGATTCTTAACGGTAAATTCGGATTTTGCAGCAACGAGTAGCAGTCAACGATTCATTTATAACTCGACGAATGGGGGGTTGTATTTTGATATCGATGGTACTGGTGCTGGTGCCGCAGTTCAATTTGCAACGCTATCATCTCGTCCAACCTTAACAGCAACAAGTTTTGTGATTGTTTAGTAGCCCAAGTCGAGCAATCCCAGCTTGCGATCCTAGTAGTCTTGGGCGTAAATAATATCCAGCAAAACATCACCGATTAACTCGGTGAACTAGAGATTTTTAATCCGAGGCAAGAGGGGATCTAATTCATTGACTCCAAATAGTCCCGAACCCGATTACGTCGTTTGGGTTGGCGGAGTTTTTGGAGGGCTTTGGATTCGATTTGGCGGACGCGCTCGCGGGATAGTTCCAAGACTCGACCGATATCGGCGAGAGAATGGGCTTGATTGTATCCTAGTCCAAATCGGAGACAGATTACTTCTCGCTCTCGATCGGTCAAATCGGCTAGTAATTGCACGAGTTCGCCCTGGAGGGATTCACGCATCATTAGTTGTTCTGGAGTCACGTCATCGGCTTCGAGCAGATCTCCCAATTCGGTATCTCGATCTTTACCGACTTTGACATCTAATGATACCGATCGAGGGACACGCATCAAAACTTCTTGCAATTGTACTAGCGTCATATCTAGAGCTTTCGCTACATCCTCTAGTTTTGGCGATCTTCCCGTTGATAAGCTCAATTCGCGTTGAACTTTTTTAATCTTATTGAGTTTTTCGGTAATATGGACGGGTAGGCGGATATTCCGACTTTGGGTCGCAATTGCTCGGGTAATCCCTTGACGGATCCACCAGTAAGCATAGGTGCTAAACCGATAACCTTTAGTAGGATCGAATTTATCGACGGCTCGTTCCAAACCCATTGTCCCTTCTTGAATCAGATCCAAGAGTTCCAAACCACGATTTTGGTATTTTTTGGCAACAGAAACAACTAGGCGGAGATTCGCCTTGATCATGTGTTCCTTAGCGCGAATACCCGCTAGCTGAATGGCATCGATTTCGGCAACTGTCACTTCCGCCAATTCTGCCCATCGCTGTTTGCCAGCAGCCAGTCTGGGCTTAAGTTCGGCTAAAGAAATACCTGCGGTACTCGCCCACCGTTCGAGTGAAGGGCGATGTCCTAATTGTGCTGTCAATCGATCGTGGATTTCGATCGATTCGACATATTGTAAAATCACCGCATCGTCACTATTGCCTAGCGTTACCTGTTCCGCTGCATTCACTCGTAGTTCGAGCAATTGCACGTAACGCTGTACGACTTTGGCTTCGGAGATTTCTTCGTCTCGCTGTAGTAAGCGCACTTTACCAATTTCTTGCAGGTATAACCGGACTAAATCCTTGCTATAGTAAATGTTCTTAGCAGCAGACGGAACCGCCGTACTATCGAGATCGTCTTCAAATAATTCTGGCAAAGATGTTCGCAAATTTTCTTCATCTATGTCTATGCCATTGATGTCCAGCTCTGGAACGGCTGATTCATCGTATTCTACTGATTTGTACAAGGATTTACTCGGCATAGACTGTTCTCAAGTTTGCTCAACAAAATTTAGATTTGAAAAATTTTAGATTCTACTGCTATCGGTGAAATTTGCTGTTTCCTCAGTTATTGATTTGACGTAAGCAGTAATCGCTGTTATGCATATCATTCCCACCTTTGCCTCCAGATCCCTCACTATTCGACTGGTTTCTTTTGGATGGGGATCTTTTTTGACGGGGAAGATGGGGGAGTGGGGGTGTTGAGGTGTTGGTGTTTCTTACTCCGTTACTCCCTTACTCCGTCACTCCCTTAACTCCCCTACCCCCCTACTCCCCTACCCGAAGAGCGCAAGCAATTGAGGAGTAACAAAAACCCGTGGATTTACGTAGATTGGTGGGGGGATCGCTTGGGAATACTAGTTTCATCCACAGAATTTGAAATTCAACTTTGTAGCCAAACAGCTAAAACTTTTGAATTCTGAATTTTGAATTTTGAATTGCCATGTGATGGAGTTAGAGCAACAGGCTAAGTTTGACCTTTTAGTGCGTCAATTAGAACGATCGACACGTCAACGGACAACGACCAATTATCGACTGCGAGTGGTGGCCTTAGCGGCAATCGGCTATGGATACATTGGGGTGATTTGTCTGGCTTTATTTAGTAGTTTATGGGTGGTAAGATGGCTGTTTGAATTGACTCAACACCGCCCGATCTCGATCGATCCAAATCAATTATGGATGCTGTTTGGGCTAGTGGCGACCTCGACTTTTTGGGTACAGTATACTCCTTTGAACGATCGCGAGATTCATCGGACTGAATTCCCAGAATTATTCGCCCTCATTGATAAATTAGGCGTGCGGTTAAATACTCCTGAAATTCATCATGTGGTAATTAATTACGACCACAATGCAGCGGTATATCAGGCACCACGGCTCGGTTGCTTGGGATGGCATCGTAATTATCTACTTCTGGGTTTACCATTACTCCAATCGCTTACGCCTGAACAGTTCAAAGCGACTTTAGCACACGAGCTAGGGCATTTATCGGGTAATGACAGCAGTTTTGCTGGATATGTTTTGCGGGTGAGACAGATGTGGGAACAACTCACAACTGATAATAATTTATTCATTTTTCAATGGTTCTTTCGCTGGTACGAACCTTTAATTAAAGCTTATTCCTTTGTCTCAGTCCGCGATCGAGAATATGCTGCTGATGCCTTAGCAAAACGGATGACGAGTCCCGAAATTGCGGCTAGCGATCTCATTCAAACTTATATTTATCAACATTATTTACAAGAAGTTTTCATTTGTCAACTCGATCGACAAGCCCGCGAGCGTGAAACACCCCCAACAGATGTGGTGACGCAAATGTTGGCAGCTCTCCGTCAACCCCTCGATCCTCAAACCGCCCAGATTTGGCTGGGATTAATCCTGGGCGAAGCGACAGATACCGATGATACTCATCCCTGTCTGAGCGATCGATTAGCTGCTGTAGGCTGTCCTAGCCCCAAACCCTGGACACCTAGCCCGATCCTCTGTACTGCGGCTGAATACTATTTTGGGGATAGATTGACAGATTTAGCCGCCGAACTCGATCTGCAATGGTATGAGAGTCGTAAAACTGCATGGCTGTGTCAATATCAGCAAGCACAGTATCAACGCAAATATTTAGCTACTCTCAATCTTCAAGCTAGTACTAAACCGCTTACTCTGAGTGAAGCTACCAGTCAAGCTGAATTGACGACTGAATTACATGGCGATTTACTAGCTTTACCATTGTGGCAAGAAATTCTCGCTCGATCTCCAAACCATGCGAAAGCAAATTATCACGTCGGTAAAATCCTCGTCAATCGCGGACATTTTAGCGGTTGTGTTTATTTAGAACAGGCAATTGCCCTAGATTCCGATTTAGTTATCCCCAGTTGTGAGGAGTTATATCGGTTCCACACTTTTCAAGGCGATCTGGCATCAGCCGAGATTTATTTAGAGTGGCGACAACAGCATTTACCCAAACAATGGCGATCGAAGTTAGAACGCAATATCAAAGATACCGATCGGTTTGTCCCTCACGATTTGGAGCCAGATTTAGTCACAGAGATTCGCGATAAATTAGTTAATTATCCAATCATCGATCGAGCATATTTAGTGCGTAAGCCGATGCAGATCTTCACAGATCGTTCTCTTTATATATTAGGCATCGAGATCGCCAACACTCGATCTACAAATCGTCAAAAACAACAAATAGGTGTCGAGCTAGAACGCGACTGGTGCGAACGACTAAGACTCGAACTCAATCTCGGCGAATGCTTAATAATTGCCCCCTTCGATCGTCAAAAATCGGCAGCTACCAGCAACCAAGATTCAAGACTAATTGACAATATCCGAAAAATACCCACTGCAAATATTTTTTAAGCAGTTTGGAATTTCACTTTCAACTTTCAACTAATTAAATGTCTAAGCATCTCCAGTCTGGTTTTCTATCTCAATGGTTATTAGTTCAGGTTTTTGGTTCGATCTCGTTGGCAATTGCCACTCAAGCGATCGTCACTTGCCTAAGTTTACTCCTGCACCTAGATAATCTGGTAATTGTCTCGATCGTGAGATTATTAGCTTGTCTACTCAGCAGCATAATTCAAGGCTATTTACAATGGCAGATTCTCAAACAAGTTGTTAAATCACTCGATCGTCAATGGATTTATACAGCCGTAGCTGGACTGCCAATTAATATTTTAACTTGGGGTTTAATTCATTTTGGCATCCAGACATTAACTTTAGATGAAGATGGTACTTCTCTAGTTATTTTAGCGATCGTTGGTGCTATTGGTGGCTCAATTAATGGACGGATAATTGGCAATTGGCAAAAATCTTTGTTCAAGCAACGTCTTTATTGGCGATCTCTATGGCACGATTGGGATCGAGAGCACTTACTAGCAGGTGCACTCGGTGGAATTGTTACTTCAGTGATGATTATCGGTGCATTATTTTTATGTGGAGGGGATTGGCTTGCTTCCCCATTATCGGCATTTATCTGTTCGATCGGACTAACTGCAATTCCCCAAGTCATGTATGGTTTAATTGTCGGCGATACTATTCATGATGTTTTTAAACAAGCTAAACTATTGCAGTAATTCAAGGCTCATCCTTTTACGACAGCAGTTTCAGAGACCACCGATAGTTTATTTTAATGGTATCTAAATTGCAATAGTTTGACTCATTTCTTCTCGAGCTTTAATTATTCAATCGATTTCACGAACTTTTCGGCAAATTGAATCGCATCTGTTGATGTAGATATCTCTCCCATAATTCTTGCCAGTTGAATCTCTATCAGTAATTTACCGATCTTTGGCGACGGAGCAATTTGTAAAGCTTGGATCAGATCGTGTCCGGTTACTAAAGGTGTAGGATGTGCAACTTGGCTATGAGGATCGAGATAGCAATCGATTAAACATTCTAATTTTACCAGTTCGACTCCAGCCGCAATTGCTAAGACAACTAATAACGGGAAATCGCTACCAACGGATTTGAACCAAAAATATTGCTCTGGCAAAGACATCTCTCTAGATAACAGTTCTGGTAGGTGGGTTATTGCTGTAGTTACTACCTGAATTTCTGCCGAACTAAAAGTTAGATGCAACATTTGAGATGTTACTAGTTGGAGATCTGAAGATAATAATATTGTTAGTTTACCGATCGATCCACGCGACATCAAAATTTTATCGCGTAACGGTCGATCGAGTTCGATTCCGAGTACGGGATAATGTTGTTTGATTAACTCATTCGATCGATCGAATTGAGTCAATCGGTTTTTAAAAGCTGTGTCTACAGGTATTTTCAGCCAACCTGTCAACAGCTCATCTTCTACCATCGCCACCAACCACTGACTGCTATTTGGTGTCTGTAATAAATACCGCAACTCAGCCAGTACCCTTTCCGCTGCAACCGTCGTTAATAAGGGGACTAACTCCCGAATTGTCTGACGAGTATGAGATTCGATCGTAAAATCAAGCTGCGCCGCTTGACGATAGGCTCTAAGCAAGCGTAAAGGATCGTCAATAAGGTTACACCTGCTTACCATCCTAATCGTGCGTTTCTGGATGTCCTGAGTGCCATCGAGTGGATCGATCGTCTCCCCAGATTTAAGGTCATAGGCGATCGCATTTAAAGTATAGTCGCGTCGTGCAAGATCTTGAGTAATATTAGCTCCATCCTGTTTGGCGATATCTACTGTCATCCCTGGAAATACTACCCGCGCGATCTGACGTTCGGCATCCAGCAACACAAACCCTGCTCGATATGCTGTCGCCAACTGTCGAGCCACTTCGACAGCTCCATTAGGTATTACCAAATCTAGATCCAATTCCGCGCGTACCCGTCCTAACAAACCATCCCGCACAGCCCCACCAACCAGATATACTGGTTTTGGCAATAGATTTAGGTCGAATGGTAGATTCTCTAAAAATTGCATAAAATATGATGGAGTAGTTGAAAGTTGAAAGCTTGCACTAAGCGTAGCCGAAGTGTTGAAAGTTGAAAGTGTTAATTTGAGTTAGTAAGTTAAATTTACCCTTTACCCTTTACCCCTTCACCTTTCCCCCTACATCACTATTGAGTGAAGCTATGCACTAGCCGAAAATATTATGTGTATATGTATTAATTGCCAATATGTCGATCGCTGTACGACTTATCATGCGGTAGAAGGACAACATCAACAAGCTCATCTCACCAGCTCACCTGACTTTGAAGCTACTCAACCTAGTATCAATGTTAACATCCGCACTCTCGACGATGGCGTAGAAATGGAATGGGATGTCGTCGGCTGTCAGAGCTTCACCAAAGATAGCGGAAAATGGTCGCGTCTACGTCCAGGCGAATTAATTCCGACTTAAATTAGTTGAAAGTTGAAAGCGTTCCTAAAGCCTAAAGCCTAAATAGAAATCTTGGCGGTTCTGCCACCAACGGGATCGTAAGTTAATTCGATTCGTAAATAATCGTCTGGTAAATATGATAGTCGTTCTGCCCACTCGATCGCGACGATTCCCAATTCGGTTTCCAGTCCCAACCAATAAGATTCCAAATGGAGATCGTCTACCTCAGTATTTGTCAGACGGTAGAGATCCAAATGATATAGTGGCAACCGACCGCTAAAATACTCGTTAATAATCGTAAAAGTCGGACTAACGATAGAGTCTACAATAGTCATTCCTTGGGCTAATCCCTGAACTAGAGTAGTTTTTCCACTGCCTAGATCGCCTATCAATAGCAAAACGCTACCTGCTGTCAAGGACTTACCTAAATCTATACCCAACTGTTGGGTAGCATTTGCATCTGGCAGTTTGACAATTCGCTCAGTCATTGGAAGGAGGGATTATTACAATCGATTAGGCTGACTTAATATTGCGAGCAACTGTCGCTACCTTAATGCTTCGATGTGAAGAGGACTCTTGAGCGCGGCGGTAGAAATGAATCAAGGCTTTAGCCAAACGGCGAGAATTGTGGCGCAGATAGCGAGTAGTGGTATCTTCTTCCATCACGTTAACCGAAAAAATACTCCGCCCCAATTGTTTCACATCATCTCGATCGAGTAACACTGGATAAGAATTTTCTTCAGCATAATTTTGCAAACAGCCAGCCGAGGGGGGATTCTTCTGTACCAATACTGCATCAAATAATTTCTGACCGCAAGCTCGATCGACACTTTCGATATGATCGGCGACAGTATAGCCAGTAGTTTCCCCAGGCTGAGTCATAATATTGCAGACATAGATACGGGGCACGTTTCGCGCTGCAATTGCGGCGGCGATTTCTGGTACCAGTAAATTGGAAATCACACTAGTGTATAAACTCCCTGGTCCCATGATAATATAATCCGCTTCTTGAATTGCGGCGATCGCCGCAGGTAAAGCGGGCGGATGCTCTGGAGTACACCCAATTTCAACAATTTGACCGTCAGCTTCACCAATGCTCGATTCACCCTGAATGATCCGACCATCTGCCAGTCTCGCCCATAAAGTGACATCTGTGAGCGTTGCAGGTAAAACTCGTCCGCGAATCGCCAAAACTTTAGAGCTAGCCACGACAGCTCGTTCCAAATCTCCCGTAATCTCGGACATCGCTGTCAAAAATAGATTACCAAAGCTATGTCCCATCAAACCGTCGCCAGCTTCAAATCGATATTGAAACAACTCAGTCAATAACTTCTCTTCATCAGCTAAAGCCGCAATACAGTTACGAATATCGCCTGGGGGTAAGACTCCAAAATCTCGCCGCAATCGCCCCGAGGAGCCGCCGTCGTCTGCAACAGTAACGATCGCCGTTAAATTAGCACTATAGAGTTTTAAACCGCGTAAAAGGGTCGATAAGCCCGTACCGCCCCCAATCGCGACAATTTTAGGGCCGCGATTGAGTCGGCGATTGTTCCATAGCATATCTAGCAATGTTTGTCCACCATCTGGACGTAAAACTTTACTAATTTCACCTAAGGAACGGCTGTGACCCCAAAATATCAAGAATAAACCACAGCCCAGCACCATTGGCCCTGATAAATAATTGGGGATAACTTTAGCCAAAAACTCAATCGCCCGATCTACAGTCTGAAATAGCCAGAAAATGGGTGTGAGCTTGAGCCAAATCGCCAAACCCAAAATCGTCATCAGTACGCCAATATAGATGGTCAGCAGCCATCGTTTGACAAAGATTCCTGGAGATAACCACTTAAATAGCCGCCGGAAACTGGAATATCTCCCACCCTGTGACGATGAGGTACCGTCACTACTACCTAAATTCCTGACTACTTGTCTAAAGAGACCGATCGACATTATTTTTCTTAAATTAAAAATAAGAGAATTTTATAATTGATAGAGAGACTAAGATGAGTCAATCTTACAGGTACTCTGACAGATCGGAAAGAGTAGGTTGAAATTTGGGCAGTCGAGTTGCCAATCCCATATATCTTATATGCCCATTTAATCCGACTATAATTGCAATCGTAAAGGTTAAATATCTAGGTTCAGCCATAATACTCACGATCTGGCGATCGGATTGAGACTAATGTGTTGTTAAATTAATGACAATTACCAGAATTCTCGGCTTAGACCCAGGACTAGCCAGTTTAGGTTTTGGGGCGATCTCCGTTTCTCCACATCTTCGTCCGCCAACTGTTGCCCTAATTGACTTTGGGATTATTCAGACTCCAGCTCGAACCGAGATTGGTTCTCGACTTCAAACAATCTATGATGACATGCATAGTCTACTGGACGAAATTAAACCTGATTTAGTGGCGATCGAGCAGTTATTTTTCTATAAAATGGGAAATACGATTCCAGTCGCTCAAGCACGTGGGGTGATTCTACTAGTAATTGCCCAACACCAAATCCCCTGGGTTGAGTTTACACCAGCTCAAATCAAACAAGCAGTGACTGGCTACGGTAATGCTCAAAAACCGGAAGTCCAAGCGGCTGTTGCCAGAGAACTGGCTTTAGACAAGATTCCGCGTCCCGATGATGCTGCTGATGCACTAGCTGTCGCGTTGACTGCATGGATGCAAATTTAGTGGAAAGTTGAAAGTTGAAAGTGAATTAATTAAAATCTTAGCAAGCTATTTTTATGATCGCCAAAATTTCTAGTCTGATTAATAATTTACTGACCTTTAATGTTTTTTTTGTACTGCTCAGTTTTGCTTGGTTTATTATTGCAGTAATTGGTAAATATGCCAAATTCCCACTAGGATTACAAGTCTGGCAAAGTCTCTGGGAGCCTTTGTTTCTACCTGCAATTAGTGTCCTAATGGGTGGCGCAATTATCAGCGGTACGATTAGTTATGTCATCAAAGATCGCAGTCGATCTACTTTCTAGGTTCTAACTAACCACTATTGACTATCCACTTACCAAAGTCCACCTCGCTTGCCATTGGGAAAAATGGTCATAAAATTGGTTTTAGCTTGATTTAACTGCTCGTCGGTGACTTTGACACCCTTTAAATTTGCCCCACAGAGATTAGCCCCGTGAAGATTGGCATAATTGAGATAGGCATCACTGAGATCTGCACCGCGCAGATCGGCATTTTGGAGATTAGCATAGCTAAAATACCCCTTACTCAAGACAGTATCCTTCAGTACAGCACCACTGAGATCGGCTTTGTCAAATTTACCAGCGGCTAAATTTGCCCCTTGGAGATTTATATAAGCACAGTTAGCATGACTCAGTGTGATGCCGGGGAGATGAGCTTTTGAGAGATCGAGTTGGCTGATGTCCATCTCACTAAAAGTTCTTTGCCCGCGCCGGAATGCTGCTAACACACCCTGTGCATCTAATTTTAACTGCTCTCGTCGTGGCGGTTGGATGGGAATTCCACCAATGCTGGTTTTAAGGTCAGCACCAAATCTACTGGGTTCGCCACCATTTTTGAGATTGGTCGGATCTCTTTCCAATCTGCCTTTTTTAATCGCATCTGCAATCTTGTTGGACGCAGAAGCAGTTACGACAGCAGCGGGAGAATTGGGATTACTAGGCATTCCTGGCAGCGGAGCTTGACCTAATGGAAGGGGATTGCGACGATCGTTAGCAGAAGGATGTGCTGCTCCATTCGGGCGGCTGTTGACAACGGCTGTTGGCGTTTCTAATGCTCGCTGAACTTCCTCCACAGATTGATAGCGGTAGCGAACTGAGACATCGAGCATTTTGCTCAATACTTGAGTCATGTGCTTGCCCAACTGGACGTGCTTTTGCCACATCATTTCCCCTGTGGAGGGGTTGTACTCAATGTCCTTGGGGGATTTCCCGGTCATTAGATAGACACAGGTTACGCCCAGAGCATAGATGTCGCTGGCGAAAATCGGTCGCATTGCCAACTGTTCGGGTGGCGCGTAACCAGATGTACCCACTGCAAATTGGGTGTTGGCATCTCGATCTACGCCCTCTTGAGGTTCCAGTTGGGCTACATAGTTTTTGACTGCGCCAAAGTCGATTAAGACCAGTTTCCCGTCTTGGTCGCGACGCAGAATATTGGCTGGCTTAATATCGCGATGAATTACCTGCTGGGAATGAATGTAGGTGATGACAGGCAGGATCTCGATCAGGAAGTCGCGAATTTTTTCTTCTTTAAACAGTCCCATCTGTTTGACTTCTTGATGGATGGTATGTCCGCTGACATATTCCTGGACGAGGTAAAAGTTACGACGTTCTTCAAAAAAGTCCAGCAGTCGCGGGATCTGAGGATGGTTGCCAATTTTGCCTAGGGTTCTAGCTTCGCGTTCAAATAGTTCCCTAGCCATCCGCAGGAACTTTTCATGGTTATTACTCGGTCGAAGTTGCTTGATGACACAAATTGGTTCGCCAGGAAGTGATACATCGATCGCTACAAAGGTGGCACCAAAGCCCCCTTGTCCCAGTGATTTTGTCACTCGATAGCGATTGCGGACGAGCAACCGTGCGCCACAGGCTTGGCACAGAAAAGCATCAATTGGATTTTTAGGTTGGGGACAGTCAGGGTTTACGCAGTAGCTCATTGAGCCTCACCAGTGGAACACATACTATTTGTCTATCGCGCTTCCATTATTTAGGAAACCAGACTATCTTTAAGGTTAAAGTTAGATGGATTAACTAGTCGATCTCTTGAGTTGCAAAAGCAGGACAAGTGAAGGATTTCGCTATTTATCTATAATTCTACCGCTTTTATTCGCACGGTGCGATCTTACCTCATTGGATTGGGCTATTTTACGATGCTCTGACGGTGGTTCGATCTAGGTACTGGCACAAGTAACCTTCCTTCGCCCGAACCGCAATCGATCTCGTTATATCTAAAGTACCCACAAGTTCCCTGGGATCTCTCTTGTCGTCGAGAATATTTGAAATTAGAGGGTAGAGGGTAGGGGGTAAAGCTTAAAGGGGACTTAGGGACTATTCCAGTCCAAAATTCACCCAGTCCCCCATTTCCCGTCCAAGCTCTCCCCAGTAGAGATCCTAAGCTTCGATCGTCACTCGTAAATTACCACGTTTTTTCATCACGCGACAGGAAGTGGTCGATCGAGAAGTTTCGCCCTCAGCCGCTGATTCGCGGGTAAATTCCAGATCGATGAGGGTTGCACCCACCCGTAGATTTTTAAAAGAGAGTTGATGAATGCTTGCTGGTAAAGCGGGATCGATAATTCGCAGATAGTTACTAGGCGCGTCGGGGACGAGGTTAACCATCATTTGAAGTAATTGGAACACTGTACCCGTTGCCCACGCCTGGGGGGAACAAGCCACGGGATATTGAATGGGACTGTGCCCAGAGATCCGTTCGTAGCCGCAGAAGAGTTCAGGGGGACGGTGGTAGGGCTGATGGATGGTCATGTCCAAAATACCTTGCGCGATTTCTAATGCTTGTTCAACAGCTCCGATCGATCTCAAACCCATTGTGATCAGACTATTATCATGGGGCCAGACCGATCCGGTATGATAACCGATTGGGTTGTATGCTGGGGAGAGACTACTAAGTGTCCGGATACCCCAACCACTAAACATATCGGGCGCACGCAGTCTTTCGGCGACACTTTTGGCTTTTTCGGGATACAGCAGTCCATGCTGGAGACATTGCCCAGGATTGGAACCGATCCCATCAACCTGTTTCCCCGCACCATCCAGAGCCATCGCCAGAAAATCTCGATCGGGTATCCAGAAATCGTGGTTAAATCGTTGTTTCAGGCTGTGAGATTCCTGTTGCCACCGCGTGGCAAGTTCGTTTTCCTGGCGAATTTTTGCCAGTTCGCTCATCCGAATTTTGGCGGCATAAACATATGATTGGACTTCACACAGGGTAATCGAGCCAGTGGCAATTTTCCCATGTCGATCGACAATACAATCGCTAGAGTCTTTCCAACCCTGATTTACTAGTCCCCGTGCCGATGTCCGAAAATAGGGCAGATAACCAGTCTCGGCACATAGTCGATCGATCCACGCCATTGCCGCTACCGCATTGTCCCACAGCAGATCTAATGTGTCGGTATCGTGAGTCCAAGCATAATATTCGGCGTACAACATCAACCATAATGGCGTGGCATCGACAGTCCCATAATAAGGTGTATGGGGAATTTCCTGGCACCGAGCCATTTCCCCCATCCGTAATTCATGGAGAATTTTCCCTGGCTGTTCTTCCCGCCACTCATCATCGACTTTCCCCTGATATTTCGCTAGTACCATCAAGGTTTCGCGGGCAATCGTCGGATCTAAAATCAGAATCTGACTGGCAGCAATAATCGCATCCCGTCCAAATAAGGTACAGAACCACGGTACGCCCGCAGATAGTACCATCCCTTTACTACTAGGGTTATTGGCGGTGGAGTTGGCAAGATCGAAGGTCTGGCGTAATAAATAGATGTCCTGTTCTGCACGTTCGATCGCCTGATTGATTTTTGGATTATCGGTGCGAATCTGGGTAATTTTCGATCGCCAGTTATCTTCCTCCATCGTCTCCGCTGCTTTAGCCTGAAACAGTGCTGTCGGACTATTCACCCGCGAAACAGGGCGATTATTCATCAACATGTCCAAGCGATAGCCAATCTGATAACTGGCATGAGATTCCAATTCAATCTGCCAGATCGCGGTATAGCCTTGGAGCGTGTTGGGGAGACCATGCACAAATTGAATATGTGACTCTAAAATTGCTCCATCCAATCCCTGATAAGCCATTGTCAATTCATTTACAGCCGATGAATTATCTGCGGCAACTCGACGCAATAAACCACCCCGACGTTGACGGTGAAAGCCTCGAATCTCAAATAAGTCCGAAAAGTCAGCGTCAAAACTCAAACTCAATTCAAAGCTGACAGGGGTTGTATTGTAATTGTGAATAGTTAGTTCTTCAAACAAACTCCCATTTAGGACGAGTTCCCGTTGAATACTAATCGTTTCGGCATTGATATTCGGAATCGTCGGATTGGTACAAAGTGCCGAGAGTGCAAATCCTTTATCCGCATTGCAGGTAAGCAAAATTGGCGAACGCCCAGCAATTTGCAATTCTAACCGACTCAGGAAGCGGGTATCCCGGCAAAATAACCCCAGACTGGAAACTGTTTCATCTCGCGAACAGCCAGAAATATTACCGAGCGTGTCAGTAATGAGAAATAAATCGTCATCTTTGAGCGTAAGCGTGGGTTGAGTGCGATCGCTAACCACACAGCCCCATTCAGGAATATCTAACTCACCAGCCGGAACAAAGACTCTTCCTTCAAGTTCGATCTGATTTGACACAGTGATACCTCTTGCGACGCGGTAAATGACACCAATAATTTGTAATGTCTGGGACACAGAAATCGATTCGGCTCCAGTAAAAGCGAAACTACAGCCGAATTTAGAGTTCAGATCTAGATTCTAACGGTGAATTGCCTCCTTCGACTCAACCCTCGTGTGTGAAGAAATATCTGCGACGGCAAATCGTCGTTGGCGAAGCCACTCTGTAAGAGAATCGAGTGGCTTGCATTAGCTACCTACTTATGGTATATTACTTATCTGTGGCGCGTTTTTAGCGTCTCAATCGCACTCGGGGGTGTGGTGGAATGGTAGACGCGACAGACTTAAAATCTGTTATCTGTAACGGATGTGCGAGTTCGAGTCTCGCCACCCCCATCTATAAATAATTTTTAACTCATAACTAGTAAGATATAAGTAAAAGCTGAGTTGTAGAATCTATTTCTACAACTCAGCTTTTGTGTTTGGGTAGGATTGGAGTATGATTATGAGCTAAAGCCTAAAGCCTAACACCTAGACTTATTGTCTCGCCCAGGCAGTTCCAGCCCAAATCCGAATAAATAGCACACCTGATACTAAAGCACCCAAGCCCCATTTAACGGCATTTTTGATCAACGCCAACTTTTGACCGCCTTTAGTAATCGAAGCCTGATCTTTCAAGTTTTTCTCTGCGGCTGTCGCTTCTTGGATCATTTTCTGTTGGAAAGCTTTTGGGTCGGTGGCATTAGGCACGCGATTATTCTTGATAAACGCTTCTATTTGTGCTGGTTGCGCTTTCTCCATTTGGGTTTGAATCTGCTGGACTTGAGTGATTTTCGGGTCGAATTGCGCGCTGATTTGAGCTTCACTGCGCTCGTTGAGACCAGGTGGTGTAATAAAGAAAACCACCACCAAGGCAAAATAGAAGATTCCAGCTAGCAAAGCAATCCAAGACAATAGCTTTAGTAATAATAACTCTCTGGTTTTGCGAGCTTCTTGGTTGCCATAGAAAGCTAAGATAAAACCGATTAGCGGCACAGCGGATCTTTCCACAAAACCCCCAGCAGTTTGAAACTGCCAGCCTGGGTTGCTCAATTGGAGGGGAATAAATGCACTAATTACATCAAACAGTGTCAGTAGTAATAGTCCATAACCAACAACGCGAAATAGAACTAGAATTGGAGTCATCTTAGAGTAGCACCTTTAATTTAATTCGATCGAAATACAGAAAGTTAAGTGAAAAATTTTATGCTGCTGGAAAATTAATTTGCCACCAGCGCACCCAATTCACGCCTACGGTTTCCAATGTTTTCATCGTAGCATCAGGAGCGGCTTCATCGATCGGGGTAGATAGAATTGTCCAGAGACAGCGACTATCCCTGAGTGTTTGCCGACCCAATAGCCAGGGCAGCAACCGCTGGACGGGGATGCCACTCGATAGTGGGTTGGGATTACTATTCGAGTGAAACTGATCTCCCGTTACGGTCGTAATTCCCTGCGGATTGATACAAGTACCAAAATAAGCTGTTTTCTGATCGACAAATAAGCTATAAAAACCCAAACCAGGTTGTTGTTTCATCGTGGTAGGATCGATCGCCTTAGTGGGAATTTGGGTAAAAGCTGTCAGCATTTGGTCCATACTAGGTCGATTGGCTACTCCATCAGTGATGTAGCGGATCTCAACCTCAATTGGTTTTGGACTGTTTTGGTAGCGATACGTTCTCCCATTTACGACCATTTTGTTCTTGAATGTATAAGCAGCTAATGGTTTGCTGGCCAACATCGGCACATTTGCCAATGGTACATTTGAGGGGAAATCAAAAGCAGCAGGTTCTTTCAGACTGGATTTCGCTGGATTATTGATGAGGGCATTACCCAGTACGCCGATAGCACTAACGCAGAGGATCGATAGCAAAGATTGGCGCGCCAAATTAGGAATAGAAATCATCACTCTGGCTCCTCCTGGGTGACTAGCTTAGGTGTAAATACTTTAATCAGTAGCCACACGAGCAGCACTAATAGAAATGTCCCAATCACCGAAAAGATCAGAGAACCCGAACCAGTGTGCCAGTATTCAAAAGCTTCCATCTGTTTTTGAGATACTAGAATTGCCATCAGTGCCACCCGCATCGCATTAACGATAAACCCAATGGCTACGGCTGCTATCGGTACAACCAATTTTTGGAACCATTTCCAAGGTAAGGGTAACAGCATTAGAAATAAAATTGACATTCCCAGTAATTGAGTCATCGCAACGACACCAGAACAGCCGCTATAGACCTGAACGCTACCGCCTGGAAGCTGAAGATAAATTCCCTTTTGAATCACGGGAAAGCCTGTATACCAAAGCATGGAAGCAGCAAATTTAGCGGTCAGAGGCGAAGGATCGGTAAGCTTGGCTAATAGAACTTCGGGAATGCCAGAGAAGAAGAGGAGAACGAGTTCGCCTCCATATACTTTTAATCCCCGAAATCCAGAGGCAATCAGGGCTAAACCGATGCCAGAGAAAAATGGGTAGGCAATTAGGAAAGATTCCTCACAATATCCTGCAGTTTTGAGTAAGAGGATCGAGAGTAGGAGTGCGCCGAGCAAACTTGCAACTATTCCGGTTTGGAAATTTAGCTTGTCCTGTCGCTCCCAGATTAAATAGCCAGCGGTTGCCCAAAATAGCATACTGGTAATTTGACGATCTGGACTACCGATTTTGAAAATTAGGGTGAGATGGATAGCAACAATCGCCGCACAGAGGACTATCAATAAAAAAGCTGGTGATGTTAGGGAGATGCGTTTAAAAAAAGCCTGTTCTTTCATGCTTTCTAGATGTTGTGTCAATTGTCTGCATTCGTGATGCAGCAGAGTCGCTGCGAATACAGGCGATCCGCCTTACGAAGGAGCGGCATGAGGTGGTATTTTTCCCGTCGATCGAGAAATTTGGTTCGGTATCTGGAAACTACCAACCTTAGTATTGCGTATCTTGGTTAATATCTTTAATTTTTGCCATAAGTAAATTTCGGCGTTGCTGAATTGGGTATGAAAAAATAGAGAGGAAATGGGGCGCGGGGCACAGGAGGGAGTTTAATCAGTGATTGTTTGTTTCAAAAATGATGAATTATACTTAACTGTCTAGCCCCCTCCAATTTACAATAAAAAAGCACTGCTACTTGCAGTGCTTTTGGATTGAGAAGATCGAACTTCACGCTCAAATCGAAGCAGACTAGATTTTTCGATCGATCTGTTGTCCGTCGAGTGCCTAGACTTTGTCAGTTGCTTTGAGTTTTTTTCTCATCCGTAGAGCTGCTGTACCACCAACGAGAGTACCTACAATGGTGAAAGGTTCGGGGACTTCAGCTCCAGGAACGATTGTATTGACATTACCTAAAGTTGCAACTTCAAGACTGCTCAATTCATCATCAAAAATCACAATCTTACCTACCATCCCAGCGGAAGCCTCTAAACCTCCAAAGAAATTGTCATCTTGGAAAAATTGAATGATGCCTTGTGTAAAGCTACCGTAGCCAGTAGCAGTATCATCAAATGAGAATTGTTGCATCCCATTAAAATACCCACTAAATGCTCCAGTCAAACCATTTCTGGTCAGGACTAGTCTTACAGTTTCATTATTACCAACCGTTACACTATTGTTGCCGACAACAGGATAAGGCGTTAAGTTGCCATCTTGATGAAAAATACCTGCATCAGAGAGGAAATTTTTAAAATCGATGACTTTATTGTAACCCACTGTATTGGAAAGTTTGTAATCTACCAAGATAGAATACTTATGCTGACTGATCGCGCCAGTTAGGTTCAATCCTTGATTAGCCGCGAAGGAGTAACCATTAGCAGCTAAAGTTCCACCATTGGTAACCAAACTTGGACCACCATAAGAGTCTGCTAAGGTATTGTTAAGGTTGTAAGCGTGGGTGATTGTTGCAGCTTGAGCTGTTCCCATCCAAGCGGAAACGGTACCAATCGACAAAAATGCCAATGCCAGACGTTGATAATTCATGTTTTAGATCCTGTGCTGATTTTCTGTTTACGCGGGAAGAATCGAGGGGGCGGAAGATCTTGTGAGGACGGAGGCAAAGACTAATCTGCTTGCTTTTCGCTATCCTATATCTACCTTCGTGTTATTAGACTACCCAATATTCTCTAAAAAGTAGCTAAAATCCAAAATAAATATTGTTTTATTTTATACAAAAAACGAGTAAGTGAATTATTCGGCTTTTTAACCTTAAACCTAGCTCATATTAGTGCTAATACAGTCTTTGCTAGTATCTCGAACAATGAATATACGTACTTATTCTGTTGATTAGAGTATTATTTTGCTTGACTAGATAGATTTAGATACGTGTTCTGGATGGTAAATATACTGAGATGTTGTAAGTGGAATTACGGTTGACCTTATTTCAGCGGCACATTACTACTAATTTTAGTTTTTGTTTCAACTCTAAGTATTCGATGTGCTGATGGACATAATTCGGCTAGTTCACAATCGGGACAATTAGGTTTTCGGGCATTACAAATAGCTCGTCCGTGATAGATAGTCATAATCGAAAAATTTTCCCAATCTACTTGGGGAATTAGTTTCATTAAATCTCGTTCGATTTTAATCGGATCTGGATGGGTGGTTAAACCGAGTAAGTTTGTTAGGCGTTTGACATGGGTATCGACGGTGACACCTTGAATATTGCCAAAGGCATGAGCGGAAACGACATTAGCGGTCTTTCTGGCTACACCTGGTAATGTGAGAAGCTGTTCCATTTGTTGAGGAACTTCACCGTTAAATTCTGTGACAATTTTACGACAAGCACCTTGAATATTTTTAGCTTTATTGTGATAGAACCCAGTCGATCTCACTAATTGCTCGAGTTCGAGAATATCTGCCTCCGCCATCGAGCGAGCGTCGGGAAATCTCGCAAATAGTGCTGGGGTAACTTTATTCACTCGTTCGTCGGTACACTGAGCAGAGAGAATCGTCGCGACCAAAAGCTGTACGGGAGTTGTATAATCTAAGCTACAGGTGGCATCTGGATAGAGTCGTTTTAATCTGAGCAAAACTTCTAACGCTCGTTTTTTTGTAGATTTCCATTGACGATCGATACTCATAATGCTGCTCTGATTTGCGACCACTCTCGATCTGATAATGGTTGAGTCTCAAATTGTACCTGAAAATGACCTGCGGCGGCACTAGTAAGAGCATTAACGATCGTGGGAATAGTTAACTGTAAAATTGGTGTAGGTGGCAGAGAGATCGATTCACCAAATACTTTTTCAAATAGTTCTAACTCTGGATTGAGTCGCATCGAGCCATGTTGAAGAATTGCCCCAGATTTAATTAATTGGGCACTACCGATTAGTTTATAACCATCCGCACACACTAGATCTGCACTCGTCGCCGTACCAAAACAATTGGGGTTGTGAATATAACCTTGTCCGGCGGTACCATATGCTAACTCGATATCTAGCGATCGCCAACCATCGATGAGGAACTGACAAATTTGCTGATATACTTCTACTCTTTTGCCTCCAAACTCCGATCCAATTAAGGCATAAGTAAGATCGCCTTGATGCAGTACTCCGCGTCCGCCAGTTGGCCGTTTGACGATATCGACAAGACGATTTTGCCAAGTTAGAGATTGCCAATGTTCGGGGTAGTTTCGTTGATGATATCCTAATGAAATCGTTGGACTAGCCCAAGTATAAAAGCGTAATGTCGGTGAAATTTGACCTGAAATATGTTGTTCTAATAACCACCGATCGATCGCCATTTGCATCTGTCCATTAATGTTGTTGACATTACTAGAAGAATCGTCTTTATTCTCAAGAATTGGTGGAATTAATCGCCAGGTTGTTAGATTAGTCAATCGCTCGAGATTATTAACGTTATGAGAGTTATGGTGATGGCATATCCCAGAGAGGAAAGGGGGGAGCGGGGAAAGACTGTACTTCACAATTTAAGAAAGTGCTCTAACTAACCACTAACAATTAGAATTCTAGAATTCCCACCGTGATATTATCTTGTCCACCCTGTTGATTGGCATAGCTAATTAGGTGATGGGCGATCGATCGACTGTCAGAAGCTGGCGATTGCTGAGTTAGATGATAGAGATAGGCTGGATCTGGGGCGTAGTTCCACAAGCCATCGGTACAAAGAATGAAATAACCCTGCCCAGGGATTGGGAAAGTAGCAATCGTTGGTTTGCCATCATCACTGGTGTCTGCACCCAGCCAGCGGACGATCGCGTGGGCGTAAAGCGATGCTTCGGCTTCGGCTGGGGTGAATTTGCCTGATTCGATCGCGTCGCGCATCCAGGAGTCATCTTGAGTGAGCTGAAGAGATTTATCTGCGGCGAGCCAGTATGCCCGACTATCTCCCAACCAGCCAATTGTGGCAATATTATCGCAGACGATCGCCGTGACAATTGTCGTAGAAGATGGATCGAGATCGGAATTCGGATCGATCGGAATCCCAGTCACCGCCTGAAGTGCAGCCTCAACACCTTGGCAAATTGCATTAGCTGCATCTTCAATTCCCGATTGAATGGCAATTTCGATCGCCTGAAGACAAGCAGTCGTCGCAGAGTGGGAAGCGAGTTCGGGCTGTTGGGAACTAGATACGCCATCGCAAACGACGAGAATGTATGTCTCAGGATCGATAAATTTTAAGGCGATCGCGTCTTCATTTTGATGGTGTCTGCGCCCTCGATCGCTTATGCCAGCTAGATTAGAGGCAGGCTGGAGTTCGATCCGATCGTTGGAGATAGCCACTTGCCGCAATCCACATTCAATGCAATATCGATCTCGATCGATTTGGCTCGATGGAGCACCACATTTCTGACAACCATCACCAATTATTTGGGGAGTTTTAACGAGATTCACCCCACATTCTTCACAAAATCGATCGCTTATTGTAACTATTTCCCCACATTGATGACAGTTCATAGATGTTCTTGTGTGATGTTCAAGCTCGATCTTTCCAGGGAGAGGCAAATGTCTGACGATGTGTGGGTTCCTTTACCCTTTAACCTTTACTCTTTCCCCTTTACTCCACCATTTAATTTAGCGAAGCAATGGCTATTCGCCTTCACCTGCTTTCGATGCAGCACGAGACTCCAGCCAGATTGGTACTACAATCCAGGCGATCGCGATAACTAATGCACCGATCGCAAACTTGCTTACCCAGGTGAGCAACTGTTCCAGCGAAACTACTCGCCCGACGAAAAAGGCGAGCGTAGTCATTACTGTTGCCCAAGCCGTCGCCCCAGCCAAATTCACAGCGAGGAATTGACCGATCGGCATCTCCACAACACCAGCCATCGGACTTGCAAATATCCGCAGCAAGGCAATAAATCGACCGAAGAAGACGGCTTTAACGGCGTTTTCGCTGAATTTGGTCTTAATCTCCTCCAACTGCACTTCTTGGATGCGGAAGACTTTTGAGAAAGCAAGGATGAGCTTCCAGCCACCATACTTACCGATGAAATAGCCACAGATACCACCAATAAAGGCTCCCATCGCCGCACATGCAAGGACGAGCCAATAATTTAGTTCCCCACTCCCAGCCAAGAAACCACCGACGATCGTGATGGTTTCACCAGGTAATGGAAGCCCCAAATTTTCTAACAGAATGCCTACAAAGACAGCGAGATATCCGTATTGACTTGCCAGTTCCTGGATTGTCTCTAGTGATAGGAATTCCATCTATACCTGAAACGAGATAACTTTACAATTCTATATTAACTGAGGAATCGGGATTAGGAAATCTGAATTTTCACCCAAAGCTTGCCTGGTGAAGAAGTATCGATGGTTTACATAGAGACAACCAAATCTTGATAGCTATTGTTAGCAAGTGTTCTGGGAATGGGCACAATAGCGACAAGGCAATCTAAAGTCGATCGATCGACTTTTGCTGACTGGCTGCTCTGATGGCAAATTCACAGGTTTGAGATGCTCTTTCTTCAGCGGGTACACCAACACATCGTTTCCACTTTTGCCCAGTATCCCAACAAAATTATGAATATGCCAAATTCGATCGCCAACCGTCAAACCTTAGGAGAACTTATCAGCATCGTTTGTTTCAAATCAGTCATTACTGGGATGGAAGAAGCTCTTGGTGAAAAAGCTACTGCGATCGCCATGATTGCGGCTGGACGCGCTCGTGGTAAAAACTTAGTTAAAGATCTGGGCTTATCCAATTCCAGTCAAGATTTGAGCACCATTGCCGTTCGGTTAAATGATGCAGTTGGCAGTGCAGGTACTCGTCTAACTATTATCGATAAAATCGTTCGAGATGGAGATCTGATTAAAGTTTATTGTGATGAAACTGTCTGCTCTGCTGGTGAAGCTCCAGGATCTAATCGAAAAAGTACTTTTACGATCGGTGCGATTTGGGGTGCATTAAGCGAAATTACTGGTAAGAAATTGCGCGGTATTCATACTGAATCTGTCTTGCGCGGTAGTACTCACGACGTGTTTGAATTTAGCATCGTTGAATAATAGCGATTCAACTATGAAAATTCGATCCGACAAAACCCGAGCATATTTTGCCTAATGTTTTACAATTTTGTCGCCAAAATATTTAATTACGCTCATAGATGCTGGAGATCTAAATGTCACTAGCTGGCTATTTATCAGAATATTCATTAATCGAAATCTTTAATTCCGTTGAAGACGGCGATAAAACGGGGTTACTGTCGATCGAGCCAGATCGATGCCTGAGTCGCTCGATCGATAATTCTTATCGGATCTCATTCCAAAACGGACGCATTATGTCCGTAACTAATGGATCTCGATTACAGGAGCGAGGTTTACTTCAGATGATGGCACAACGACAATGGCTCTCATTAGAACAGGTTACTGGTTTATCCATCCATGCGAGTAAACTGGGACAACCACTGGGTACTTATCTCAAATCTTGCAATACACTCGATAGTTCCCAGCTTAAATTACTCTTTGATGCTCAAGTAGTTGCCAGTATCTGCAAACTATTTGGGGAAACTCATCACGGACGGTTTAGCTTCGATCCTCAAGCAGCATTAATCTACACTGAAATGACCGGAATTAGTCTCCCAGCTAAAGAGGTATCTCTGTTGGGCTTGAGGATGTTGCGAGATTGGAGTAGTTTAATTGCCAAATTACCCGCACCTGAATCTAGGATCCAAAGATGCTCCGCCCAGCCGCCAAATCTACGGCTGGATACTCAGGAATCAAAAGTCTGGAATCTAGCTCTCGGAGAGCTATCGATCGCCCAAATTGCGGAACAATTGGGGCTGAGTATTGACAAGGTTCGACAGATTGGCTTTCGCTTGAGCGCGATCGGGTTAGTTCGAGAGATCGCACCCCCAGTTGTTCGTCTAGCAATCGATCTCGATGCTGAGATCGTCAATGAAGCAACATCAACTTCTGTTAATGATGGCAAGGAAGTTGTACAGATCTCTGCTTCATTCTTAACTAAATTAATCGGTTTTCTGAAGAAAAATACTTGACAATGACTTTCGATGCTGCTGTTAGCAAATGTTCTTCGCTGGGCACTCTAGAGTAGAGACGTATTAATGTCTATCGATCTCTGACTGCTAAAGGATTGCCACACGGCAAATCTACAAGCCGAGATTTAGTGGTTTCAAGCTCTCATCTATGATCTAAACAAATTTACTAATATGTCAAACTCACTCTCTAGCCGCCCAACACTGGGTCAATTTAGCAGCATCGTTTGTTTCAAATCAGTAATTACTGGAATGGAAGAAGCTCTCGGCGAAAAAGCGACGGCAATCGCTCTCATTGCGGCTGGACGCGCTCGCGGTAAAGAATTAGCTAAAAGCTTGGGTCTATCCGGTTCTACTCAAGATTTGGCAGTCATTGCGGCTAAATTAAACGAAGCAATTGGTGCTAATGGTACTCACCTGACTGCTGTCGATAAAATCGTCCAAGAAGGCGATCTCATCAAAGTTTATTGTTCCGAAACTGTCTGTTCTGCTGGCGAACCTCAAGGTTCCAATCGCAAATGTACTTTTACGATGGGTGCAGTTTGGGGCGCATTAACTGAAGTTACTGGCAAAAAGTTACGCGGTACTCATACTGAATCAGTTTTACGCGGTGGTACTCACGACGTATTTGAATTCACCACTGTTGAATAATCGACTGAATTAGTCGGCATTAAATTTTCAATCTAACTCACTTATATCATCAGAGGAATATCATGGGCGCGAGTACGATCGGTGGAATTTTACAGAACTTTGTCTCGGGTACAGCAGATGTCCAGGGTGCAGCCTTGGTATCTCCAGATGGCTTACCTTTAGCCTCTAGTCTTCCCGCTGCTATGGACGAAGAACGGACTTCGGCAATGTCTGCGGCGATGCTCTCCCTCGGCGAGCGGATCGGTAAAGAGTTGGCACGCGGTAACGTTGAGAAAATCTTGGTTGAAGGTGCTGATGGTTATGGCATTTTGATGGGTTGTGGCGACGAAGCAGTCTTACTTGTTTTAGCTAATCAATCCGCTAAACAAGGTTTGTTAATGCTAGATATCAAAAGAGCTGTGACTGAAATTAAAGCTGCACTAAACTAACTGTCTGCTCAGATCCCCGACTTCTCGAAGAAGCGGCTCGCGTTCCTCGGGTTCCCCGAGGGTTTAGCGAGACAAGACAGTCGGGGATCTGTCCTCTCCATAATGTTCGACAATTTTTCTATATAAATATTTACTCATTCTCAAATATGTTGGAGCTATAAATGTCCCTTGCTGGCTATTTATCAGAATATTCATTAGCCGAAATCTTCCATTTCGTGCAAGATGGCAATCAAACAGGTTTACTATCGTTGGCAACGCCGCTCGGTACGAGAATCGAGCCAGTTTCTGGATCGACTAAATCGACTAGCAATACCTATTCTCTTTCATTTCAAAGCGGACGAATTATGTCTGTTATCAATGGCTGGGAGCACAAACCTTTGCTCAAGACAATCGAGCAGCGGCGATGGCTTACCCCAGCGCAAATAAAAACGATCGAAACTCAGCTAAGTCAATTACCTCAACCATTGGGTACTTATCTTAAATCGCGTAATTTAATTAATACCGAGCAACTCACCTTACTCTTTAATTCTCAGGTAATTGCTACCACCTGCAAATTGTTTGAATTGCATGATGGACAGTTCAAATTCGATCCCGAAGTAAAATTGAATCATGCTGAAATGACTGGCATCAGTTTAACCGCTCAAGAATTAGCCCTACTAGGGTTGAGAATGTTGAAAAATTGGGATGGATTAACTGCAAAACTACCCGCGCCGGAATTTGCACTCCAAAGATTTTCGACCGAACTCAAGGGACTCAGACTCGATAGTCAGGAATTTAAAGTTTGGCAATTAGCTCTTGGAGAGATGTCGATCGCTCAAATTGCTGAAAAACTAGAATTAGAGATTGCCAGAGTCCAACAAATTAGCTTTCGATTAAGTTCGATCGGATTAGTCCAAGAGGTATCAGTCGAGCCACCACAGCCACCAATCGACCAAATGCGGGATGTGCCAAAACCGATCTGTGTTGGCGGTGGTAATGCGAATACCCCCATATCGGCTTCGTTTTTGAGTAATTTGATGGGCTTTCTAAAGAAAAAGGGTTGACAAATAATGGAAATTATGAATTTAGTTATCACAGGCACGGTAGGGGCGGGGAAAAGCACCTATATTCGGTCTGTGAGTGAAATCGAAGTTGTCGATACTGACAGAAAAGCTACTGATGATGTGTCAGATCTCAAGCAAAATACCACTGTTGCGATGGATTTTGGCACCCTGCAATTTGGTGATGAGATGGCACTGCATATCTATGGTACTCCGGGTCAGGTCAGATTCGACTTTATGTGGGAGATTTTGATCGAGCGCGCTCATGCTTATGTGCTCCTGATTGCCGCACATCGACCTGGTGAGTTTCACCATGCACGGCGAATTATGAATTTCATGAATCGCCGTGCGCAGATTCCGATGCTAATTGGGATTACCCATAGTGATTGCGAAGGTGCTTGGAGCAGTGAAGATATTGCCCTCGCATTGGGTTATCAAGACATTACCCAGCAACCGCCGATCGTGCTGGTAAATGCTGAAGATGGCGAATCGGTAGCCATGTCATTGATTACCTTGGTCGAGCACTGTCTGCAATCTAATGCTGGTGCGGAAACGATGGTTAGTGTCTAAGATTGAGCCACTAATGCCCTAGCTCCATAACACAAATAAGCTCCAGACTGCAACGAGTCTGGAGCTTATTTTACTAGTTACGGAGAAGGTGGGATTCGAACCCACGGTAAGTTGCCCTACACAGCATTTCCAGTGCTGCGCCATCGACCACTCGGCCACTTCTCCACGCAAACTTAGCGCGGATTTTAACGCTTAACTAGCATAACCTAGACTTTTACTAACTGTCAACTGATAATAATATTAACTAGGAGTTAGCCACGAATCATGACTCGCAATTATCAAATCAAAATCTACGATCGAAAGAAAGATACATATCATCAAGTCATTGTTCCGAGCGATCGATATATCCTCCACAGTGCAGAGCATCAAGGCTTGGAACTCCCCTTCTCTTGTCGAAATGGTGCTTGTACTGCTTGTGCCGTGCGGGTAATATCTGGAGACTTATATCAACCAGAAGCAATGGGATTGTCTCCTCAGTTGCAAAGTCAAGGTTATGCACTGCTCTGTGTCAGCTATGCTTGCTCCGATCTAGAAGTCGAAACCCAATCGGAGGACGAAGTCTACGAGCTTCAGTTCGGCCGATACTTTGGCAAAGGCAAGATTAAATATGGACTGCCCTTAGATGAAGAATAAATGTAGTGGAAAGTTGAAAGTTGAAGAATTATGAGTCGTGGTTTTAGATCGCGTATTTTGATGGGAATATTGGGATTATTCTTGTTGGTTGGCTGTCAAGCGTCGTCCCCACTGAGCTATCCCAAGATCCAGATCGGTCGCGCGATTAGCGGACAATCGATAGAATGGATCGACAGATCTCAACAACCACCAGTCATTCAACAAGGCAGATTGATTGGCATCGATGCACCAGATTTGGGGCAAGAACCCTGGGGAAAGCAGGCAAAACAACGACTGGAGGAATTAATCGATATTCCAGATCGAGACGGTGTGAGCGTCGAATTTGAAGGGACAGAGGCTGATAAGTATGGCCGGAGATATGTCTATCTATGGAAAAATGGTCGGTTAATCAACGAACAATTAGTTAGAGATGGCTGTGTTTTGGCAAGTATGAGGATTCCCAGTTCGTCCAGTGTCACGCCCAATGGTGCCAAGTATCGCGAACGTTTTACCCGTGGAAGTCAGTATGCACGCCTAATGGGAGCAGGTATCTGGAATCCCGAACAGCCGATGCGGATGAGTCCATCTGAATTTCGGAAAGAGGAGCGATAATTAGTGGAAAGTTGAAAGTTGCGACGTGTGTTCTGGAGGGAACCTCCAGGTTGAACACGTCAAGACAGAAAGTTGAAAGTTGGGGTTTCGAGTGGGGAATTTAGATCTTCGTAAGACGATCCCGATCTAGAATAGATAGACTCAGCAAAGATCGTCTCTTCTGCTCTGCCTTCGGCTAGCTATTACCAACACGTTGGCTTAACCTGTGCTTCGCGCCTACAAAATTTTCAGATCGTCGCTTTCGACTTTCCACTAAACTCATGATGTTACTAAAATCAACAACTCGCCACATTCACATCTATACGGCTGAAGTAAAGAAAAATGAACTAATTCCCAGCGAACAAGCTTTGACATTAGATGTCGATCCTGACAACGAACTCGTCTGGAGTGAAGACGCACTGCGAAAGGTTTATGGGCAATTTGACGACTTGGTTGAATCCTATAGCGGAGCCGACTTAACTGAGTATAATCTGCGCCGAATCGGATCGGATCTCGAACATTTTGTGCGATCGCTACTCCAAAACGGTGAGATCGGTTATAATCTCGACAGTAGAGTGTTAAATTACAGCATGGGTTTACCCCAAGTAGTCAGTAAAACT
>NZ_JANOJV010000177.1:0-1685 GCF_031418915.1 Chamaesiphon sp. VAR_48_metabat_135_sub
ATCCTGCCGCTCTCGATAGAAAATCACACTAGCAGCAAACCCCGTCGGAATTTTAACCGCAATCTCAACGATATTACTCGCACCCAATCGCTTCGCCTTGCGTTCCAGTGACAACTTGCCACGATTGCGATGATAATGCCGTCTAGCAGGGCAAAGCTTAGTGTCCCAGCAAGACTTTAACTTAGCCTCATCATTACCGACCTTGGAGCATTGAAAGCAATTGTGGGGGACTTTAGTGGGCACGATCTTACCAAACCTCAGAACGACTAATCTGGCTCATGGTCTGGTTCCGAATAATCGCATTCATTACAACTGAGCGTGTTTGTTTCATCAGTCCCAAAACTATTGCTACCGCAAACTGGACAGCAAACTTCGAGTTGTTCTAAAAAATCTTGTTCGCCGATATTCATATTGCTTTGTCAAAATTTAATCTAAACTGATCTTATATAAAATATTTCACCAAGATGTTAAAGTTATACTTTAATATCTCTCCAATTAGCAGCATCACAGAATATTGAGAGATGTTTTAAATTTGTTGTCGCCATAATAACTCGCTGCCCTGGAAACTCATCTCTAAGTATTTGATACTAAGCCGAAATAATAATGTCAATATCAATATCCTTTTCATCTCTAGTAGTTTGCCCACTGGTAAATGCTCTAGCCCAAAGATTGGCAGCTAAATCTAAAGCTTCTGTAGAAACAGGTATAAATTCCAGAAACCCGTCCGCCTTTAACAATTCTAACGATCTAATCCCTGGAGCAGCTTCAGCCGTTGGTTGAAAACCTGCCTTCGGCAATCTAATTGAAGAACTTATCAAACCCCTCATCACTTCATAGTGACAAAGATCGGAAGTGACAATGCGAACACCCCTAATAAATAGAGTATCAAACCATTTCTTACATTGTTGACACTCATCAAAAGAAATATTCTTATTAGAAATTAATCCAAGAATATTAGTATCTAGAAAAACAATCATCAAAAACTATCTCCGCGACTCTGCGAGAGACTTGTATAATTCATCAAATTGTCGATCGTGTTCCGATTTTTGTGTTGGAGTTAAACTATCCCATTCTTGACGTTCGCGTTCTATTCGACGTTCTACCATCCCAACTCTCCGAGCAGTTTCTTCTGCTGTCAGTTCCACCAAGCTATATTGTCCTAAAGATGTTGGGTGAGAAATCAGCTCATCTTCCTGTGGTGATACTTCTCTAGCAGCTATCGTTGTCTCTACCACATTGCCAAGCATTTCTGGCAACATTACGCTAAGTTTCCCCTCCTCAGTCAATTCCAGTTTGAGATCGGGATTGCCATTTCGCAACAGTTCCAACTGTTCAGTTGAATGGAGGGCGGTATTACTGATATCGATAAGTAACGGCTGGGTGTTTGGATGATTCTTAGCGACTGTCATAAAACCTCCAATCTGCTGTGGCAATTGATGTGTGCGTCCCAATATTATATCATGATAGCGATCCAATCTTCAATCTTACCTAATTCTAATCTAATGTCCGATAATGCCCCTTTGCGGACATTAATCTGTGCTAAAATAGCCCTATGGCGTTAAATCTGGCTCATTTACGGCTTATTTGTACATTCCCTCGAAAAGGGGGATTAGCTGTCAAGTGAGCAACCGTGCAGAAAGTGACGCTAAGGGGGGGGACACAGAATTCGGACAAAATAGCACGCT
>NZ_JANOJV010000178.1:0-2542 GCF_031418915.1 Chamaesiphon sp. VAR_48_metabat_135_sub
TCAAAACAGTGGATAGTTTTAGTGCTTGGGAGTAGGTTTAAGAGCAACAAATCAAAGACTAGCGGTTACACTGGTAACTGAATAACAGTCAATCGCTAATCATGCCCATACCTGCAATCCAATGGTATCCCGGACACATTGCCAAAGCCGAACGGCAACTGCAAGAGCAAATCAAAAAAGTTGATGTCGTGCTAGAAGTGCGGGATGCCCGGATTCCTTTTGCTACATATCATCCACTCCTCGCGACGTGGATTGGCAACAAACATAAATTATTGGTTCTAAATCGGGTCGATATGATCCCGTTAAATGTCAAAGAATTGTGGACAGAATGGTTTCTATCCCAGGGGGAACAGCCATTTTTTGCCAATGCGCAACAGGGTACAGGCGTAGTCGCGATTTCCAAGGCGGCTCAGTCAGTCGGTGTCGCTATCAACCAAAAACGCAAAGAACGCGGGATGTTACCCCGTCCAGTGCGGGCGGTAGTGATTGGCTTTCCCAATGTCGGTAAATCAGCACTGATCAATCGGTTGGTGAATAAAAAGGTGGTCGAAAGTGCTAGACGTGCTGGGGTGACTAGAGCCTTACGCTGGGTGAGAATTTCCGATCAATTGGAGTTACTAGACGCACCGGGAATTATTCCCGGACGGTTGAGCGATCAATTAGCCGCTGTCAAGCTGGCGATCTGCGATGATATTGGCGAGGCAGCTTACGACAGACAGGGGATGGCAGCAGCCTTAATCGAGCTGTGTCAAGAATTGGGTTATGTCGATGGATTGAATACTCGGTACGGCTCTGTCCCGACGACATTAAGCGGGGAAGAATACCTCCATCAGCTAGCCAATACCAAGTATCGCGGCGATCTAGAACGCACATCTCACCTGATTCTCAATGACTTTCGGACTGGAGTATTGGGCAATATTCCCCTAGAACTACCAACTAAGTCAGTAGCTCCAGTGTCCTAAGCGATGATGTCTACCCATGTGACAGATAATCGTCTGTCATAAAGCATCGATCTACTGGGTAGCCTTTGCTGGTATATTTGAGGGTTAGTAAATGCTTAATTTTTAATAGCCTAATTTACTCAATCCCGATCGATTTAAATGAAATGCATATTGCGTGGCTGGGAAAAAAAACACCTTTTTGTGGCAATGTCACCTATAGTCGAGAAATTACTAGTGCCTTGACTAATCGAGGGCACAAAGTAAGTTTTATGCATTTTGCCGATACTAAAGCTGATGGCGATGAAGTGCCCTTACCATTTCTGTACACATCGCAAGTGTTTACAATTCCCACCATTAGAGCGAAGCGAGTCCTGGAACGATCGCTCCGTCGGCGTAAACCAGATCTTGTTCATGCCTCACTGAGTTTATCAGCCCTCGATTTTCTATTGCCAGAAATTTGCCAAGAGCTAGACTTACCACTGATTTCCACATTTCACACCCCCTATGATGCCAAGCGGCGAAATGTGACTTCGACTAGTCAGTTTCTAGCTTATCAACTGTATGCACCATTTCTCGCTAAATACGATCGGACGATTATTTTCTGTGAGGAACAGCAAGATTTATTAGTTAAACTGGGAGTGGCACGCGATCGAATTATCGTTATTCCTAATGGTGTTGATGAGCAAAAGTACAGCCCTGGCGTGAGTAATATTAAAGCCGAATTTAACGCTAAGCAAATCTACGTTTATCAGGGTCGCATCTCAACCGAAAAGAATGTCGAATCTCTGCTTAAAGCTTGGAAATACTGCAATATGCGGGACTATGGTTGCAAACTATTACTAGTCGGCGATGGCCCACTCAAACCTAATCTCGAACCATTCTATGGCATCGAACATGGTGTAGTTTGGTTGGGCGCAATTCGGGATGATGCTCGTCGAATTGAAATTTTGCGCGGTGCTGATGTATTTATTCTCCCTTCCCTAGTTGAAGGTTTATCGCTATCGTTGCTCGAAGCCATGTCTTGTGGAACAGCTTGTATCGCCACCGATGCGGGCGCGGATGCTTCGGTAATTGCCGATGGTGCTGGAGTTGTCATCAATACTCAAGGTGTCTCTGCACAACTGCGGACTTTACTTCCCATCATCAGGGATCATGATGGATGGCGCGATATTTTGGGCAAATCTGCCCGTCAGCGGGTGTTAGATCGCTATACCCTGACAGGGAACATCGATCGAATCGAACACCTCTACGGAGAGATTCTCGCGCCAGTTCGAGCTGTTGGTTAGGAGGATATTTCGACTATTGCTGCTAAATCCCCGACTTCTTCAAGAAGCGGCTCTCTCCGGTCGGGTTTCCCGACCATGGAAGAGAGACAAGACAGTCGGGGATATGCCCCGATCTCGGAGCTATTGCGATCTTATCTCTGTGGAGAATCACCCAAAATCGATTTAAGTCCTTCCATTGTCGCCGGAACATTACTGGGATCCATAAACATTACCTTGCTGCTGTCGCTTTTGCCAATATTACTAACCATTTCTAGATATCCTAACGCCAATAGAATTTCCATCGATCTTTTTGATTCAGGATTATCTTGAAGCTGT
>NZ_JANOJV010000179.1:0-2114 GCF_031418915.1 Chamaesiphon sp. VAR_48_metabat_135_sub
GGTAATTTGATAGCTCTTTTCGATTCAGTTGCTTGACTGGCTGATAATGTCCCTAATCCTAATAACATTGGAATTAAAAACATTACTCGCGAAAGTTTAGAAATCGTAGCAATTTCACTACTTTCATTCCCCTTTTGAGAAGCAGCCGCAACAACTTGAGCAACATCATGAATGGAAACCCCACACCATAGTCCAAATTCGCGGGGGCTAGTTTGGAATAGCAAATCGAGTAATGGATATAACAACATTGATATCGTCCCAAATAATGTCACGATCGTCACCGCATAAGCGACATCTTCATCAGTAGCTTTAACCACACTATTTGTTGCCAATACGGCAGATGCGCCACAAATCGAGGTGCCTGCTGCGATTAATTGAGCTAATTTGCGATCGACTCCCAAATATGCTCCGAACCAACAGGTAAACATAAATGCACTAACTAACGTAACTAGCACAATTATTAATCCTGTCAAACCAACTGAAAATACTTGGACAAAGCTCAATTTCAAGCCTAATAAAATTACGGCTAACCGCAATATTTTCTTGAGTGAAAATGTGATTCCAGGCTTGTATACTGACCTGATACCGACAGTATTACGGATTGATACTCCGATTAGAACTGCCAAAATTAGGGGGCTGAAAATGTTGAGGCCAGGTAATTTCTGTAAACTAGTGGCAATCAGAGCTAATGCGGCTGTTAACAGTAGCCCTGGCAATAAATCAGCAGTCGCACTTTTAAAGCTAGGAATTGATAAATTCATTGATTTTAATCAAATCTTGAGCAATGGAATTAGATAAAGTACATGTCTGAATTTTGTGCCATTATTTCAGCTATTTCATCACTTTCAGCAGGCTCTATATTGAAGACACTGCGGAGAAATTGGCTATAGACTGGATAAGCATGAGCTTGATGATCATCAGTGGTGACGATAAAAAAAGGTGCGGCATTAATTTGATATTTGACAGCTAATGTATAGCCTTCGCTGGCAGGATCTCGCTCATCGGCGGTAACGAAAAGATCGATGTTGTTTCGCAATCCCCGTGCAGTCAGATCGGCGATGACTTTGGCTGATTTAGCACAGAGTTCGCCGTTCAATTTAATTTTTTGGACTAAGGTAATAGTTTTCATGGGAGTTTTAGGTAGAAAGAGGACTAGATCCGATCGCTGCTAATTAAATGCGCTGATTTATCAATAGCGATCGGTTTAAGATTAATTGGTCAAAGTTAGCTCTTGAATCGGGGTTTAAGTCTTATTTGTGGCATGAAGACCGCATTCTTTATCGTCGGGATTTTCCCACCACCAGCGTCCGGCACGCTCTGGTTGGTGGGGTGTAATTGCGCGGGTACAAGGCTCACAACCGATGCTCAGAAAGCCACGTTCGTGGAGACTATTGTAGGGAACTTGATTGGCGCGAATATATTGCCAAACTTGGGCTGAAGTCCAATTAGCCAAAGGATTATATTTAATCAGTTGATGTCCATCTGTCGAGAAAGCGGTGTCTATTTGAATCGCTGGCAGTGTCGATCGAGTTGAGGGATTTTGGTCTTGGCGTTGTCCCGTAATCCATGCCTCTAAGCTAGCTAATTTACGCCGTAACGGACGCACTTTGCGAATGCTGCAACATTCTTGGTGTCCATCTTGGTAAAAGCTAAATAGTCCTTTTTCCGTGACTAATTTTTCTACCTGAGTTGCGTCAGGGAAAATAATTTCAATATCGATTTTATAGTGATTCCGCACCCGATTGAGTAGTTGATATGTCTCAGGGTGCAGTCGTCCAGTATCGAGGCTAAATACCTGAACATCTGGATTAATTTTGTGAGCCATATCAATCAGGACGACATCTTCGGCACCGCTAAAGGAGACGGCGATTCGACCGAAAGATTTGAGGGCATGACTCAAAACTTCCTGTGGAGATTGCCCTGCAAGTTCCGCTTGGGCGTTGTCAATATTCAGACTGGATTGGATCATTGTCATGGTTTTTTCTGCTCTAATTCAATTATTTAAGGATCGTGATGCTCATCTGTAGGTTGGGTTGAAGAATGTTGGCGGTAGCGGAGCGTTTGCCCTAGCCATAGCCTTTCTGAAAGAAACAACCCAACGTTTCTAGGGTGTT
>NZ_JANOJV010000180.1:0-2553 GCF_031418915.1 Chamaesiphon sp. VAR_48_metabat_135_sub
TTCGTTAATCATGAATCTCCATACCGTAAAGTCAGCAAAGCCGACACGCCCACTTCGATTCGGCTTCAGTCACAGCTCTCAACTATCTCTAATAACTCACCCAAATCTTTACTAGCCTTACCTTGCAACTGATGGCGGTTATCATCATAAATCATCAATGTACTCAAATTCTGGTGTCGAGACAAAGATTGAGCGGCTCTGACATTCCCCTCGCTCACATCTAAATAAGCCGTAATCGCACTATGTCTCACCCGATGGGGGGAAAGATCGATCCCAACAGGTTCAGCATACTTCTTGACGATTCTGGTGATATCCTTGCCATCTAATCGATGACCATTATTACTCACAAATAAGACTGGATTATTACTATCTAGCTTAACTAGCAAATAATCATTAATAGCGGTAACTACGGCTGGATTAAGATCGATCGACTGTAACTCTAACGTCCCTTTACCCAGAATCATCAATCTACTTTCTTGCGGGATGAAATTAGATCGATCGAGTGACACAATTTCACCTCTTCTCAAGGCGTTGTCCCACAATAACCGACAGATCGCATAATCCCTTTTACCGAGAATTGTAGATCGATCTATCTCTGCCAACACACTGCGATATTCATCAACAGTTCTACCCCTAGTATCACGATATTTCTGACTTCTCAGTCCTTTCACATCGCTCAAACTAAAGCTACATAATCCTCTCTTTCTCGCATAATCAACCAATGATTTAAGAGCTGACAAACGTTGATTGATAGTGGCACTAGATAATTTCAAATCGATTAAGATTTTGCGATACGTCAATACCTGATGAAGAGCCTCAGATTGAGAGAGTAAGAGAAAGCTCTGGAGTGCATCAGAAATTGAAAAAGCTGGATAAGCCTTCAAACAGAAATCTGCTAAAGCTTTTGTATAGGATCTTCGAGTAGTCTCTTTAATTTGGAGATCCAGAAAACTATCCCAGATCTCCACCCTCAAATCGGGGATATCAGAAACGACTTCTAACGCACTATCTATTCTAATTAGTTGAGGAATTGGAATTTGCATTACAAAGCTCCCTCAATCGGCAAGATAATATCATGCTCTGTTAAGATGCTATCTTTAAGCGAATCGATCTCTCTTCCCGATCTTGGATCGATCGAAAAAATTGGGTCTGGCTCGATCACAAACCACTCATGATAGAGAATAGCCAGCCAAAAATCTTCGCCTGCAACTTTATCGCATACAGCTAAATAACCGATCTCATACCATTCACTCCCATAGGTAGTATCTGTCAAAAATACCGTTACAGAATTATCATCAGCACTCCAAATAGTCCTAATAATCTCAATATTGGGGTGATGTTTAAGTGGAATTGGTAGTAGAACTGGGCGATTGTCGATCATCAGGAATTCTGGAGTATCCTCTTGTTGGCGAGGGAGTGGTAAATCTGGACGATTAGCAAAGAAAAATGGCTCTGGGTCGTCATCAAGAATACAATCCCAGTCAAATGGGCCTTCATGCTTTTCCACAATCTGGTCGTACCGCACTTTAGCAATCTTCTGACGTGTCACTTCAGATAAATCTACCAGTTTCATCTAATTTACCTCTACTAAATCTTTTGGATATTAACTCTTGGTGGTCAGCAATTCACCGATCTGTTGCTACATAAATGGAAAAATCTCATCACCCGATTCACCAATAGTCCGACTAGTTTTAGCTAAACCAAGATCGATCGCAAGTAGGTCAAGACCATCAATTAATTTAGAGCGGTAAACTTCAGAAATTGTCAAATTCCATAAATTCACTGGATAACCAAGATTTGCGATCGAATGCGAGTTGCTTAATAAATGCCAACTCACTGGCAGGAAGATTAGTAATATGGCGATACCGCCAACCCCGTTCGTAACTGGCAAGCATTTCCAGTTGAGTCAATCGGTAAACATCCGCAATTTGCCAGCCGAGAAATTCTAGAAAGGGTAATTTGTAAGGTTGAACGATCTCCATAATTATTTACAACCCCTCACCAGCTAAACTCAAGATTTCTACGAGTGAAGACTCAACACATTTGGCAATTGTCTCCTTGAGTGCAGAATTATCTCCACCAGATTGCCAAGCGACGATAGCATCGATATAAGCAGAGCGATCTTCAGTTTTAATCACCGCAATCGGATACCCAGATCTGAGCAAACTAAGATTCATTAATAATCTCGCAGTGCGTCCATTACCATCCTGAAAGGGATGAATTGTAACTAGTCGATAATGAATCTCTGTGGCTATTTCAACTGGATGCAAAGCTGGATTAGAGTGCAGCCAATCACCAAATCCCTGCATCAATTCTGGCACTATAATTGCATCAGGGTAGCGATAATTGCTACCCGCAGCCATCATACTCACAGTCCGATAGGCACCTGCATCCCGCTCTCCTTTGCACACTAGTCCATGAATTTGGCGGATATCCCATTCGGTGATTGCTCGTTCATCCATTGCCAGATCTCGAATAAAATCGATTGCTTCGACGTGATTGATAGCTTCTAAGTGGTCTTTAAGGGATAACTATCGGTGGTAAACCCCTTAA
>NZ_JANOJV010000181.1:0-3113 GCF_031418915.1 Chamaesiphon sp. VAR_48_metabat_135_sub
GTTATCTGCCAATAGTGCATCCTGGCGGTAGCCGCGCACGCTATCGACACCACCCAAGCCAAACTGCTCTAGGGGCAACATTGCGCGATCCGCTAGTTGAACATCACCCCGCACCAATAGAATGGAATCGGGAGCCAGTAATTTGACATACTGCGCTTGTCCGCGCCAAGCGAAGAACCGACTGTCGGGAGCTTGACTATTTATCGTCGCTCCGAAGGCATCCACGCCCACGCTGAACTGCGATCGGGCGGCGAAGACCTCTCGGTCATTTCTTTGGGTATAGCTCTGGACGAGGCGCACAGCACTCAATCGCGTCTGCCCATTCAAATCGGCTCCAGGGGAGGGAAAAGGAATATTATCGAGGAGTTGGGCTTGACTTTGACGATTGCTAATAATTAATCCAACTTCTAATTCCTGGGTAGGAGTTTGGATAATGGGATGTTGGATTGACGCTTCATAATAATTAGAATTCGATTGAATATCGAGAGCATTAAATGGGAATTCGATCACACGACTGCTGGAACTGCCATAACTGATACTCAGTCGGGTATTCTGCGGATTGAGGGGCGTTTGATAATTGAGATCGATACCATTGCTACCATTAGTATTGGTATAACCAACACTGGCACTATCGCCCCAACCGAATACATTACTATTCCTAACTTGCACCTGCCTGCGATCCGTTCCCGCACTGGGGGAGCGATGATTATCGACACTAATTTGGGAATACCAGATCGGAGCTTCACCAATTTCGACAGTGAGAATACTCGATCCCGGTTGCAACCCCGCCGCTAATTCCGCCCGCACGTTATTAATTAGCGGATTGAGTCGCAATAATTGCAATCCGGTGAGGAGTTGCTGTTGCTGTAGAGGTTTGCCCGTATATCGAGCGATCCGACTGCGAACGTACTCTGCATTCAATCGGCTATTTCCCTTCACCTGGATCGATTCTATCCGTCCTTCGATGACTTGAATTTGGACGATCCCATCTGCTTTACCAATGGTTTGGGGCGGCACGATTGCACCAGAGGTAACATAACCTTTGGACAGGTAGAGTTCGGTAATCTTCGATCGAATCTCAAATAGCTCGGCGATCGAGATATCCCGATCGAGATATGCTTGAGTGATTCGATCGAAATCAGCTTGAGTAAATACCGTACTGCCAATAATTTGAAATCGCTTCACCCGAATCGTCCCTGGTAAATCGGGAGTATTGCTGTCAGGAAGAGTGGGCTTAGCAGGTGGTATTAACTGAGGTAGGGACGGAATCCGCTCTGGGAGTTGCGGTTCGGGTAGTGGAACTTGAGAAGGTGGGAGATTATTGCGATCGATCGTATTGCTCGGATTGGGGATTGTCTGTGCCCCGACTCGATCGATCGATCCCACGCCAGCTAATAATCCTAACGTCCATACCAGCGAAAAATTACTCCTAAATCTAGAGAACTTAGATCTAACCGCTTGCCGATTTAACACGCGCTCTCTCCTCTGGCATCAACCACACTGGCTTGAGAGCGGAAATTTTTAGTTTGGGACTTGCCAATATTTCCCAGACCCCACCTATGTTTGCCCATCTTCTGTTTGCGATCTTGTTGAGACAATTACATTGTCGCCGATCGAAAATCAAAACTATCGATCCGACGCTAAAAATAATAGTTTTAGCTGAGAATATTTAGTAATTTGATTGTCAGGAGTTTCAGGAGCACGAAAATTAATATTTTCGTGCTCTGTAAACATGTTAAAATGGTGGTAGCTGATTTCAAGTACAGATATCTGCCAAAATTGCCCAATGGAACGATTGGACGGCTACAGCAAAATTATCCGCATGGTGCTCGAACCCTATACTGAGATCGCCTACGCTAACGTCAAGGTGAAAAATCGCCAAATCTATCAATACAAATAATTGGCAAAACTATGAATGGCACATATCAACCACTATCAAAAGATGGCACCATTACCGGAATTTATTTAGGCTGGGTTATCCCCGATACGAACGAGTGGGAAGCTCTAGTGAAGTTAACTAAGTCTTCACTTGGCTATCACTTAAATCCAACTAGCTTTTGTGTCGATCTAGTTAAGAAATACAAAGGAATACCGAAAATTTTGGGCATCTCTGGTTTGGAAAATGAATACATTTCTACAGATATTCCTTCCGCTTTTGAGCCAAGAATACCCGTGGAGCGCAACGATGTTGGTGAAATGTGTAAATCATTATGGTTAGACTTTCCAGGCATCGATCCATTTGCTTTTATGGCTCGAACTGGAGGTTGTATTCATGGCGATCCCTTTTCAGTATGTCCGATCCTCGCGCCTAATGACGATGGCAATTACGAGTTTTATTGTCGCATTGGCACCACCAAGGATTTGCAACAACACTGGGACTCTTTTACTAAAGAGTCAAAGTTAGAGTGTCATGATGGGATAGTTTCGATCCAACTCAGCGGGGATTGTACCAAGTATCCAGCGATCGTACCTGACTTCTTTGCCCGATTAGAAGGCTCGATCGTTAAAGCTGAAATCTTGAATATTTCCCAGCCATCGATATTTGGAGTGGAAATTCTGACTAAGATTACTTTTGCTGGTTCTAACCCTTATGCCAGTTCGACATTCTCGTTGCTAGAGAATTTAGTGAAGCAATGAGTAAGTTCCCAATCTATCGAGTATCTGGAACAAAAGATCGAATTACACAAGATGATGTCACTGGGGTTGTTGATAAAGGTTGGGATGAGATCCCTAATTTGGGACGATGCTTGGTAAAGTTTGGTGATGACTTATTCAACGAAGTCTGGAAAGAAAAGATTGCCAGCGAACTAGCAAAAGCAATCGGTATTCCTACCGCAACTTATGAGTTTGGAGAATTAGCCGATGGACAAAAAGCGATCGTCAGCCCCAGCTATCTCCATAAAAATTGGGTTGAAAGATCTGGTAAACTCTGTTTGACAGACGATCTACAAAATCTATATACGATCGAGAATGTTCTCAACACAATCGACCGTCGCGATCTTGCCTTACCAGATCTTAGAGGATGTTTGGAAAGTATAAACAGGTACCAGTAGAGAAAAAGCTTCCGCGAATTGTTAGGCTGAATAAAATTCAAAACTTAGACAGCCATCGAG
>NZ_JANOJV010000182.1:0-7507 GCF_031418915.1 Chamaesiphon sp. VAR_48_metabat_135_sub
TTTCTCTGGCTCGTACAGTCCATCATTGACTCCCATCACAATATTCAGGGCTTCTTGTTTGACTGGAGCCGCCACAATTACCTTTCGCACGCCACCTTTGAAATAGGGATCGAGAGTTTCGGGAGTTCTAAATTTACCAGAGCATTCCAATACCAGATCTACACCCAAATCCTGCCAAGGCACATCGCCTGGTTGGGCATGTTCGCTAAAAGTCAGGGGTTTGCCATCGATAATGACTTTTCCGTTCGCAGCTTCTACTTCTGGTGCCCAACGTCCGTGGACAGAATCGAACTTGAGTAAGTGCGCGGCTGCCTCAGCTCCACCTTTAACCTCATTGATATGCACGAATTCTAATTCTGGCCAATTCCACGCCGCCCGCAAATCTAACCTTCCAATCCGTCCAAATCCATTAATTCCCACCCGCACTGTCATCTATTTTTCCCTTTTTTTGAAGTTTTAAATCTTGATACTTACAGGATTCTGTATTTAGAATCATCGAGCTACATTCAACTTAGTTAATGCTTTTTAAGAGTGATATTTCCATCGGCTTGATGAGGTTCTACAATCAACACAGCTTATTTAACTTTGTTGAGTTCTGCTTTTGCCTTGGCTACTAATTCATCATCGAGAGGTAGATAACCAAGCTCGGTCGCTGAAGCCTTCCCTGTCGTCAACGCCCACTCAATTACTGCTTTTAATGCTGTTGTCTTGGTGACATCTTTAGGCTGTGGGTATAGTAGGAGCCAAGTCAGTCCAGAAATAGGATAAGCCTTTGGGTTGGTAGAATCTGGCACTGTAAGTCCAAGATCGGCAGGCACTTTTTCGAGGACAAATGCCTCCGCACCTGCGGCTGGGGATGGCGCGATCGATTTCCCAGACTTATTTTCGATCGCTGCCATCGATAGATTAGCTTGCTTGGCCGAAGCGTGTTCCACATAACCGATCGAATTAGATATTGCGGCGATTTGCTCTGACACCCCTTGATTTCCTTGGGCACCTGTCATCCCTTTAGACCAAACTACCGATTTACTAGCACCTGCCGTCCATTGGGGACAAGCAGCTTTGAGGTGATTGGTAAACTGAAAGGTTGTACCACTGCTATCAGAGCGGTGGAAAAATTTAATTGCCTCGTTGGGTAATTTTGCGCTGGCATTGGTTTTGACGATCGCCGGATCGTTCCATTTAGTAACTTTACCTGATGCAATTCCACAGTAGGCTGTGCGAGACAGTTTTAAATCTTTAACCTCATCGAGATTATAGGCAAATACAACCATCCCACCAGTCATGGGCACCTGAACTGGTTCTGCACCGAACTTTGTTTTGAACTTGGCGCGTTCGTCAGCTTTCAAAGGTGCGTCTGATGCTCCAAAATCCACAGTACCCGCCAAAAATTGCTCGACACCAGCACCACTACCGACGGATTGATAACTAACTTGAGTTCCAGGATTTACCTTGTTGTATTCAGCAAACCAGCGTTGGTATAGGGGTGCGGGATACGTTGCCCCAGCACCACCAACCGAGATAATACTCCCACTACTAGCGGATGCAGATCCAGATGCCGCAGGTGAAGCCGTCCCTGATGGTGAGGAAGCAACTTCGGAACTCCTGGGCGTACAAGCAGATACTGTCAGCCCCAGCGTCAGGGCTACTAGTATCTGAAGCGTGAGCGATCTACGGATATTTAGATTGGGCTTTTCGCCATTCGATGGCGGAGCCTCTCCCCTGGAGAATCGATTGAGTTGTTCGTCATTCATGCTAATTTCTCCCTAGATGCGTTGACGGATGCCTTGGCGTAGCCTCTGAGAATGACAATCGCTCACCATATCGATATTAATTGATATTGACAAGCATCGATATCTTATCAATATACATCGATATATGTCAATATAGAAATTATGAAATCTTTAAAGTCACCTATTTTCTGTTGTCCGCCGCTATTAGCTGGTCGTTTGACTGGAGCAGAAGCCGCTAGTGCAGCGACTTTGTTCCGAGTATTGGGAGAACCAGCGCGGCTCCAGTTGTTAAGTTTAATTGCCGCACAGCCGAGTGGAGAGGTTTGTGCTTGCGAATTGGTAGAATCGCTGGGACTTTCGCAGCCAACAGTAAGCCACCACCTCAAGGTGATGTACGAGGCAGGTTTATTGTCAAGAGAGCGTCGAGGTACTTGGATTTACTATCGAATCGTTCAAGCACAATTAGTATCCTTGCGAGAGGTGCTTGGTTAAATACTGATTAATCTACATAATTTTAGAGGGGAGATCGAAAAAGAGTCTGGCGTTGCTGAATTGATGTCTGAAACCTGTGGTAGGGGCAATTCATGAAGCGGCTTATTCGTGAATTAAGCGCAACAGATCGCTAGTAGAAACTTTCGCACTGATATCGGCTCCTTCGAGGAGGCTATCGGCAAGATCGCGTTTATGTTTGTGAAGATCGACGATTTTTTCTTCGATCGTGTTTTGGGCAACTAAACGATAGATTGTGACTGGGCGTTTTTGACCGATCCGGTGGGTGCGATCGGATGCTTGATCTTCGACGGCGGGATTCCACCAGGGGTCCATGTGAATTACATAGTCGGCTGCGGTGAGATTTAATCCGGTACCACCAGCTTTGAGGCTGATTAAAAATACGTCTCCTTCACCAGATTGGAAGGCATCAACGCGGAGTTTGCGATCGCGGGCGGAGGTGCTACCATCGAGATATTGATAGGCGATCGATTGGGATTCTAAATAGTCGCGAATTAGATGTAAATGACCGACAAATTGACTGAAAACTAGGGCTTTGTGGTTATTCTCTAATAGTTCGGTCAGGACTTCACCAAATAGTTGAAGTTTGGCACTAGGGATGGCGATATCGGTGGTAACTAATTTAGGATTGCAACAAGCTTGCCGCAATTTCATAATTTCTGCTAATACTTGCAGGTGCTTTTGTCCTGGTGGGGCATCGCTGTCTGTGAGTTTGAAGATTGCTTGTTGGCGGAGGGCTTCATAAAATGCCATCTCTTCTTGGCTCAGTTCGACTTGGAGCGTAATTTCGGTGCGCGAGGGCAATTCTGACAGAACTTGAGATTTTAGGCGGCGGAGGATAAAAGGTTGAATTAATTTTTTTAATTGATGGCGGCTACTGCGTTCGCCATCGCGTTCGATAGAATTAGCAAATTTAAGATTGAAACTGTCGAGAGAACCAAGTAATCCAGGGTTGATAAATCGAAATAAATTCCATAGTTCGCCGAGATGATTTTCGATTGGCGTTCCGGTCACAATTAGTTTAAATCCACCTTGCAAATTCATTGCTGCTTGCGATCGTTTGGTGGCGAAATTTTTAATCGATTGCGCTTCATCTAAGACGATCGTTTGCCACTGAATTTTGGCTAACATTTGGCTGACATCATCCTGTTGCAATAGTCCATAACTACACACCACCAGATCGAACGGCTGGAGTCGCTCTAATACCTGCTCGCGATTACCACTGCCAAATTGAATTGGATTTAGGGTTGGGGCAAATTTCTCGGCTTCACTCACCCAATTCATACATACCGATGTTGGCGCGATAATTAGCGTCGCACCTGCCGCTGCGCGAGTAAGAATTAACGCTAAAGATTGCAGCGTTTTCCCCAACCCCATATCATCGGCTAAACACGCACCCACGCCCCAATGTGCCAACCGCACCAACCAGCGAAAACCAGCCACTTGATAATCGCGTAATTCTGCTTGCAACGTTGAGGGTAACTGGGGTTCGAGGCTCTCTACCTCACGTAGTTTTTTAATGTGCGATTGCCAATGTTTATCGGCTTTGAGCTGCCCGACATCATCAAGCCAATCCTCCATCGTCAGAGCCGCGAGAGGATGCATTCTAAACCCCTTCCCATGTCGCTCGGATACCCCACGCAATTCATCCAACCGCTGCCGAAATTCCTCAGTTAAAGTTAAAAATTGACCGTCACCCAAGGGAATAAACCGACTGGGGGAGCCATCGAGCAGTGTTAGCAACTGTTGTAGCTCCAGTATTCGATCGTCATCTACCTGCACCGTACCAGTAGTCGCAAACCAATCATTTTCTCGTTGAATCCGCAGTTGGAAATCTCCCAACCCAGCTTGACGACTGACGCGCATCTTTTCGCCTTCCGGCCATTCTACCATCGCGATATCGGCAACGGCTTGCAATTCCACCAGTAATTCCAGACACTCTTGGGGATCTTCAACTAACCATTCATCATCGAGATTTTCCATTTGCTCTAGCGTTGGACAAGATGCCACGATCGCATTCGCAAATCGCCGTTCGGCAGCCAAATCGCGGTGGGTTTGCAACCGTTTGCCTTCAATCTCCACAATTACCGTTTCCCCGCCCGTGCCAGGGCTATAATAGGGACCTGAGGGGGCAAATGGACGGGAGAGTAAGGTTACTTTCAAGCCCATCCCGTTGGGCAACAGATGGATATACGGTTGCGGATCGCTAGGAACCTCCTCGACATTATCCGCACCACCACCGATATCGGAATGGATGGTGACGACACTCGAAATACTACCGATTGCGGCTAGCACTCTTGCTTTCGCGGCAATTGGCACTTCTAGGCGGTTCGACTTGCCTAAAATTTCGGCAATCCGCCGATGCTCGTCGGTAATTAAAATCGCTTTGAGACGGGAAGGGCTTTCTTTTTGCACCAGTACATTTCTGCCAATTTCCAGTTCGGGGAACATCGAAAGAACGATCCGCTCGTCTTTGACATTGATAATTTTTAATTCTGGCTCTCCGCCAATAATTTCAATCCGCGTGGTGGGATTATCTTCCCAAAATACTAATGGGTGTCCGATTAATGACACGATCGCTCGTTCGCCAAAGCGATAATCATTGTGTCCCCAACCGTTGGTATTATAACTTTGAAGATGTTCGCACACTCGCAGATCTTCGGGTGTGAGATATTCGATATCTTCAGCATTCCGCAAGCGTTTGAGCGCAATATTTCGCCCCTTACTCCACTCGCCCTTGGCGTTGCGAGTTTGTTCGCGGGGTTGGATTTGATGGCTGCTGCCATACATAATAATCGCCCAAATCAATCGTCGATCGGCAGTGACTCGATCGATCTTCTCGGGTACATTACTGGGGTGAATATTCGTCAGTGCCGTCAGCGAGAGTTCCCACAGTTCTTGCGCCTGAATTAATTGCGATAGATTGACAATGCCGATCTCCTTTTGCAGTGCTACCGATCTTTTTTGATAAAAACTCTGGAATTTATCGGTGGGATTAATATGCGATAAGATTCCTGCTGCTTCCATCGCCAACCAGTCGTACCCAGCCGCACTCGATCGAGTATAGAGCTGCTCGAGCAGATGGGGTAACTGTTTATGCTCGGCTTTTTTGTCCACCCAATGAATGCATAAAGAACGAATCAGGATTTCGATACTATGATGTCTATCCAGCGGTGTCGATCTGAGAATAGAGTCGCGTAGATCGAATTTGCCCATTTGCATCTCGATCGTATATCCGAGGACTTCATAAGCCGAACTCAGCCAATATTTCGCCTGAATCGCCACCTTTGTGTGTTCCAAAGCTGCATGGAGATCGCCACTTTCCCCTCGTTTAATTAAGGCAAGAATGAAAAATAAGCCACTGATAGAGCTAAAATATATTTTTCGCTTGCCACTACCTTTTTTGAGGGTACGCAGGGCATTTTCATACTCAGAGATGGCAGATTTGTTATCCCCCTGGACAAAGTACCACCAGCCCCAAAAATGAACAAATCGATCGCGCCAAATTACTGGCAATCGATCTAATATGTCTTTCGCCCGATCCAATTTACCTCGCAGGATCAGTTGTTCGATCAGTACCCCCTGAAGATGTTCTGCCATCAGTGGTTGAGTTTTAGACTCAAAGATGACTAGGAGTGCTGCTAAAGCTGCTGTGCTATGGGTGAGATGTTCGAGCGAATATTTGAGAATGCTCTCGATCATCATATTCGCTAAGTCGGGTGTGACAGTCGCAAACCAATCGGCATCAAAGGGATTATTGCAAGTCTGTTGCCACAAATGTTCTAATGAAGTAGATGCAGAGGAACGACCATAACGATGATAGTCATCGAACTGTTTCTTAATAAATTTTACGTCGTTGCTATATAGCCCCAACCGGATTTCGCGGATGAATTCACCTTCGTTACTAAAATTACGCACCCCACTACCATATTGCGCGACAGGTAGGTGTTGATTAATTGTCGCATTGATCGCGCCAAATTGCCCAGCCCGCACCGCATCGCGAGTAGCAATTTCCGCAATTAAAGGATCGATTTGAATGCTATGTTTGCCGATCGATCTTAAGATCTGACTGCCAAGTAATCGATCGATGTAAGGTTTGAGCGTTGCTGCAATTAAAGATTTCTCACCAGTCAATTTGGCATGTTCCACACATGTCAAAATCATCGTTCTACTGACTGGAGTATAAATTACCGAAATTAATTGGACGATCGATCGATCGAGTTCGGGTAAGCTATTGTAACTAATAACTAGTTGTTGTCGTTGGTTTTCGATCTTCGAGTAATTGGTAGACATCATCCACTCCAGTCGCGTAGATTCTGTATTGTAGCTTAGGAGGGGGAAAACGGGTGTGGGGAGAGATCGAAGTTATTTAATCGACGATTCTAACGTCCTAAAACTTAGCAAAGATTTCACTGGCAACTCGATCGCAGACACCTCGATCGCCAACAGCGGCACGCATTTCGCTATAATCAGCTAACATCTTATCTCGTCGTTCTTTATTTAAAATCAGTTCGAGACTTTCTTGGGCGATTCGATCGGGATTAGCATCTTCTTGCATCAATTCTGGCACGATCGATTTCATTTCAACCAGATTGGGTGGAGACATAAAAGGGATCGAAAACTTGATAATATGTCTAGCAATCCAGGCAGTAAAATCACTTACTCGATAAATCACAACTTGGGGGATATTAAGTAGAGCTAATTCTAGACTTACTGTTCCGCATTTTGTAATCGCTAAATCTGCCGCACAAAGTACTCGATCGGCATCTTCGGTGACTAGAGTAGCATTAATTTGATACGATCGAATTTCACTTTCGATCTCTTCCTTAAAATCAGGGCGGGAAAGGGGAATCCAAAACCGCACATTGGGTACTTTAGCCTGAATTTGTTGAGCTGCTCCAAAGATGGCAGGTAACAAATATTTTAATTCTTGTTTGCGAGAAGCTGGAATCAAGGCAATGGCAATTTCATCATCGATAATTCCTAACTTTTCGCGAGCAACCTCACGACTAGATAGAGTGGCAATTCGATCGATCAATGGATGTCCGACAAACTTAACTGTGGCACCCTGCTCCTCAAAAAATTTCGCTTCTGCGGGGAAAATTGCCAAAATTTCGTCAGTGAATTTAACAATTACACTAGCCTTTTTATTGTTATGCGACCACACCCATTCTTGAGGCGCAATATAATAAATAATTGGCACATCAGGAAACTCCTTCCTAGCATAATTACCGATCACCACATTCGGACTCATATAATCGATT
>NZ_JANOJV010000183.1:0-11691 GCF_031418915.1 Chamaesiphon sp. VAR_48_metabat_135_sub
ATATTTTAATCCAGATATTCCCAGCGACGAGCGAGATTTAATGAAAATTGGGAAGGAGCAGAAATTACCAATAGTCAAAAAAGTTGATGAAGATAGAGTATCATTTACCATTGCCGAACCTTTTGCTCCTTTCTTGCGGACTATGGGCGGAATGAGTATTTTACCCGCTCACAAATTACGTCCGACTATTACCGAAAAAGATAAAAATGGTAAGCCCATATTTCTGAGTACTTGGGGACTTAATACACCACCAGAAGAGCTAGTCTCTAATGGGCTATTTATTCTCGAATCATATACTCCTGGAGAACGATTAGTTTTCAAGAAAAATCCTTACTACTGGCGGAAAGATGCCCAAGGTAAACAACAACCATATATCGATCGAGTAGTCTGGCAAATCGTCGAATCGAATGATACCTCTTTAGTGCAATTTCGCTCTGGTGGATTAGACTCTTATGCGGTGACACCTGATTTCTTTTCCTTGATCAAAAAGGAAGAAAAGAAAGGTAAATACACTGTTTATAACGGTGGTTCGCAATCAGGAACCACTTTTGTAGGCTTCAATCTCAATCAAGGTGAGAGAAATGGTAAACCCTTAGTCGATCCGGTCAAGTCGCGATGGTTTAATAATGTTAAATTTAGGCAAGCGATCGCCTATGGGATCGATCGACAACGAATGATTAATAATATCTATCGAGGATTAGGTGCGCCCCAAGATTCACCAATTTCTGTATCGAGTCCTTACTTTTTATCTCGCGCACAGGGTATCAATTCATACGATTATAATCTTCAAAAATCTAAGCAATTATTTGCCGAAATTGGATTTAAGTATAATGACCAAAACAAGCTAGTTGACGATCGCGATAATCGAGTTAGATTTGGTTTAATGACTAATTCTGGTAATAAAATTAGAGAAGCGATCGGTACCCAAATCAAACAAGATTTATTACGTTTAGGTATTGAGGTAGATTTCACGCCGATCGCGTGGAGTTTAATTACAGATAGACTCAGTAATTCGTTGAGTTGGGATACAATTATTCTTGGCTTTGGTGGTGGTGTTGAGCCGCACTATAATGTCAATTTATGGGCAGTAGATGGATCTTCACACCTGTTCAATGCTCAACCCGAACCTGGTAAGCCAGCAATTCAAGGTCGTCAAATTGCCGACTGGGAGAAGCAAATTCACGAACTATATATCAAAGGATCGCAAGAATTAGACGAGAAAAAACGTCGCGAAATTTATATAGAGACCCAGAAACTTACCCAAGAAAATATCCCCTTTATTTATTTAGTCAACCCTCTATCTTTAGCAGCAGTCAAAGATCGAGTTAAAGGGATTAAATTTTCATCACTGAGTGGGGCATTTTGGAATATGCATGAATTGACTATTACGGCTGAGTAAAAATAGTTATAAATTATTTAACTCGCGACCTTTTTGTCTGTTTAACAGGCATTCTTTTTGATTGAGATGGTACTTTTAATTTGGAATTATGCTCCCCTCGATTTCGGAATGGCGATCGCTTATATGTTGATACTAACCAATCGCTCAGATAATGACTCATTGCACCCAATTCTAAACCACAGAACAGAGCTAAATAGACCGGAAAGTTGGACTCGATCGAGTGCTTTAACATGCCCAGCAACTGTTTGCCAGTATACGTCTGACCTCCGGCTAACTGATTTATTGCCAAATAAAATAAACCGACTAATCCCAACCATAAACTCAGATATAGTATCCGTCCGACCGTCCCAATAATCGGCCCATGCGACCAGATCGATCGATGTTTAATTGCCTTCTGATATGGCCGCCATAACCACCGCAATTTACCCCACCGTTGATAATGAAAGGAGTATAAATCTAAATCTGGGCCAAAAATTAAGCCACTAAATAGAAAGCCCCCTGACACCCAAAATGCTAAATCGGCACGAGCAGTTGTAAATAGTGTCCCCCCCGCAATTAGAGGTAAACTCCATAGAGTCACTCGATCGTGTGTACGTCCAGATGGCAAAGTAATTAGGGGGTAAAGGGTAGGGGGTAGGCAAAATTGAATCTCTGCTATTTGTTAAAATATAAACAATAAAACGCGATGATTAATTATACGTTCTTAATTTTCCATTTCCTACCCTCTACTCTCTACTCCCTACCCTCTACATGACAAACCTTACTGACGAACAATATAAGCAAAAAATGCAGCGGCGGCAACAGGTACAAGCCGAACGGATCGATCAATCGATCGACAAAAAAGGTTTGATTATCGTTAATACTGGCACGGGGAAAGGGAAAACTACCGCCGCCCTGGGCATGGTGCTCAGATCGCTCGGACACGGCTATCGCGTGGCGATCGTCCAATTCATCAAAGGTGCCTGGGAACCAGCCGAGAAAGCTGTGTTAGAACGGTTTGTCGACCAATTAGTATTCCAGGCGATGGGAGAAGGTTTTACTTGGGATACACAGGATCGCGATCGAGATATTGCCACCGCCGAACGCGCTTGGGCGCAAGCATTGAGTTATATCATCGATCCAAACTATCAATTAGTATTATTAGACGAGGTGAATATCGCTCTCAAATTGGGCTATCTCAGTCCAGAAGTCGTCATCGCGGGATTGACACAAAAGCCCGAACTATCTCATGTAATTTTGACTGGGAGAGGGGCACCTCAAAGTTTAATCGATGTGGCAGATCTGGTCACAGAAATGACGATGATTAAACATCCTTTCCGCGAGCAAGGCGTTAAAGCACAACCCGGAATTGAATTTTAGAGATTGACGCTAAATGAATCTGGCAAGTTATTGTTGAAAAATTGGTTAGGAAGGAGAACTAAATAACTTGTAACTTCTCTCCTTGTAGGGGAGATAGTAAATCTGCATATTGTTAAATCCTCATTCCTTACTAGCCGATGAGTTCTTTTGGTAATATGAATAAGCCATCTACATCTGCTTCGAGATCGATCGATGCAATTACCGCGTCGATATTTAATTCGCCATAGATGTGTGGAAATAAATTATTTGCATCTCCACCTTCATACCGAATTTCGGGATTGACTCGATCGATATCAATTTTTAGAATTACTAAATCTTTTTGACCTTTGAAAAATCGATTTGCAGAGCCGATAACTTGGGCTAAAGTAGAACAGTGAATAAATCCTTCTGAGGCTAGTGTGCTGCTACGATAAGTCCCTAAATCTTGGGCTTTTTCCCATTCTTGTTTTTGGGTAATATGTAGGATAGTATTCATGAATTTTCTAAGAACTACTGCAATTATCGATACGTCTTGAGGCTGAACGAGATAATACCATATTCTTGTGGGTAAAATTAAGACCATTGGCCCATTCCCACAGTTGCCGAGACAACCACAGCCTTCATAAGTGATATTCGGAATCGTCAGCGATCTAAAAGCCGTTAGGACTTCAGCAGAGCCTTGTTTCCGACAGGTGCGATGTTGACAAATCAGGACAGAAATCGGATCTGGCGATCGATGAGTAGTAGCCAGATGTTGAGTCATTGTGATTATGGATTGTGAATTTCACTAATCATAAAAATTGTCAGAGTTATGGCAATAACAATACTTATGTATTAGGATAAAAATTCGGTTTTCGCTACGAGTAATTGCACGCAGAGTAATTAATTGGTTAGCATATAGAAATATTACTCTGATGTTTAGAGAAGGGGGAAAGGGGAAAAGATAAATAGCGAATGGCAATTTAGTGTCTTTAACCTTTACCCTGTGACCTTTCCCCTACTTCTCTGAGGATTAAGGCAGATTAATCACCCGCCATTAAAAACCCAATTATCAATTAATTTAACTTACCTAGTGAAACTCACTTTTATCGGTCTCAATAGTTGGCTGCTGAATATTGACGGTCTTCAGATTTTAATCGATCCGTGGTTGGTGGATTCAGTGGTGTTTTATGGTTCACCCTGGCTATTTGAGGCAAAGCGTGTCAATCCACCTTGCTATACGCCAACAACCTTACCGACGATCGACCTCATCCTCATTAGTCAAAGTCTCGACGACCACTGTCATCAGCCTACTCTAGCGCAGTTATCCAAGCAAATTCCCGTAATTGCAGTACCGAGTGCCGTAAAAATTGTTAAGAAGTTGGGATACGATCGAGTCATCCCGCTAGTTCCCTGGGAAAATTATACCTTGGATGAACGAGTCAAAATCACTGCTACTCCAGGCGCGAAGATTCAGGGACAGTTAGAGAATGGGTTCTTGATAAATTTACTTCAAACTGACAAAACACTCTACTACGAACCCCATTTAGCCACCGATCGAGAGACGATCGATCTAATCAATAAACGAGGTAAGATCGACGCAATTATCGCCCCGATTGTCGGTCAAATTTTCCCGCTGCTGGGAAAAGTAATTATGAATTCCCAAGATGCTTTCGCTCTTGCTTCCATCCTTCAACCGCAGTGGTATTTGCCCACTGCGGTTGGTGAAATTCATGCCAGTGGCATTTTACCCCAACTGACTCGATCGGATGGCACTATTGAAGAGTTTGCCAAACTGCTAGCTGATTCCCAGATCGCCACCAAATTGTTGATGCCACGACCAGGTGAAACTGTCTCGCTGTAAGCTGTTCATCAAATTTTAGACTGTAGTGCTCTGATGAATTCCCTAATGATATCAGTCTTCGTTCGCTCGGTTTTTTCGGCAAAAGCTTCCAGAATTCGGAGTTCTTGTTCGGGAATCTTAACATTTAACTGCTTTAAAGACATAGTTCTTTTACCTGAAGGAATGCTATACTGCGTTGGATGAATCATGGTTTTCGTATCAATTTAGACTGATACGGTGTGGTTTTTAGTGTGTGTACGGTAAAATAATAATAGAAAAGTACTTCAGCCGCATTGGAATTGATACTAGTGGTTAAGTTCGACCGCAACGTTAGTTGTAAGTGAAATGGCCAGCTAGCAAATGGAATTTAGATTCGGATTTGGAGTTACCACCCCCTAGGTTTTAGTATCGATCTCGACCTTGAGAGAGTCCAGACCGCAACTTCCCCAAGCTAGCAGCAGCAACTCAAATAATCGAGCAACTGCTACTTCTCAAGACAATCACCTCAGTCAGATTTATTTAGGGCGACGATTTTGGAGAAAAGCGGGTAAATCGGCTCCAGGGTTCTGAGGTGGCTGAGGCTTCGGAAAACTGTCGTTACCAACAGATGTCCCCGATTGTTGCTTGCGGACTTGTTGTTCGCGGACTTGTTGTTCGGATGGCATCGCAGAGCGTGAAGGAGTCGTACCAGTCGTTCTTGACCGATTGACTGGCTCGGAAATCTCACCAGTAAATCCCGTCGCAATGACAGTAATGCGCATCTCACCTTGCATCTGTGGATCGATCACCGCACCAAAGATAATATTCGCGTTTGGATCTACAACTTCATAAATTGTTTCCGCAGCGGTATTTACTTCAATTAGGGTCATATCGGCACCGCCAGTGATGTTCAAGACAACACCCCGCGCACCTTCAATGCTTGATTCCAACAGAGGGGAAGTAATTGCTTGAATCGCTGCTTCCCGCGCTCGTGATTTGCCAGATCCTTCACCGATGCCCATTAATGCCGAACCTGCATCTGCCATCACCGTGCGAACATCCGCAAAGTCAACATTGATCAGTCCAGGGATCGTGATGATATCAGAAATCCCCTGCACGCCAGATCGCAGCACATCGTCTGCGATGCGGAATGCTTCCTGGACTGGAGTTTGTTCGTTGATCGCCTGTAAAAGTTTATCATTAGGAATGATAATTAAGGTGTCAACTTGACTTTGCAGTCCACTAATCCCTTCCTCCGCTTGATTTGTCCGTCGTCGTCCTTCAAACGTGAAGGGACGAGTGACAACACCCACGGTTAAGGCACCCATTTCCTTGGCAACTTCAGCTACAATCCGTGCGGCTCCCGTTCCAGTTCCACCTCCCATCCCTGCAGTAATAAAAACCAGGTCGGCTCCTTCTAGAGCCATCGCGATCTCTTCACGAGATTCTTCAGCGGCTTTTTGTCCGATGGCAGGATTACCCCCAGCACCAAGTCCACGAGTGAGTTTTTGACCTAATTGAATCCGTCGTGTCGCGTCTGAATGAGACAGAGCTTGTGCGTCGGTGTTCATCGTCCAAAACTCAATTCCTTCGATATCGCTGGCAATCATCCGGTTTACCGCATTACTGCCGCCACCGCCAACACCAATTACTTTGATACGGGCAGCACTGCTAAAAGTGATATCGTCAGACATTCGTTCATCCCTGGGTATGTTGTAAGCGTCTCGGATTGAGTTACTTTTGAATCCTGGATAAGAAAGTGGACTGGAATTATTCATGCGCTAGTTATTTTATGAACCCTTTACAGCATAGTAACTCGCATTATAGAGATTTTTTGAGATTACTTGGATCTGTAGTGGGTACAATTTAGAGATCGTTTATAGATCTCAAATCGAGACCTAGCTATATTTCGCTCGATGATTGCTAGGTAGACAATTATCGAGCTAGAATATAGAAATTATAGAAGGATAATTTTGAATCGCAAATGTCTTTTCAAATATGCTATTAATGTAGTCTAATGTAGCTGAAACTGAGGTGAAAATTTAGGTTCGATCGATCTAGATTGCTTAAGTTGGAATTTGGGCGCGTCAGGATTTTCCAAGTCCAGATAGTCAACTTCAGCAACATCGATGTGTTTTTTCCAATCCCTAAGTCGATCGAGCTGCTGTAATTGACTATTTAACCGAGATTTATCACTAATCGCACCTAGCCGTACTTTACCTAATTCAGTTTGCAAGATTAAATTTTGGGGATTACGACAATCGATCGTCTCAATTGCGACTGGGCTAGTCTGAATAGCAAGATAAAGTTGCTTCCAATCTGGGCAAGTCCCTTTGGAGGGTGCTCTTAGTGCTAACTTGGGTGAAGATTGCCAGATTTTAGAATGGTAGCTAGACAATGGCAATTGGCGACCCAGTTCATCTACGAATATTTGTGAATCAGTGCTGTCATCGCGGATGATGCGAGCAACTGGTGGAAGATCTTCAACCCGAACGAGGAGGTGCGGCGGTAATAATGTTCGATCGATCTTAACACTAGAAATCGAACCTCTTTCGAGTAGTCGAGCAGTCAATTCCGCTGGAGCCAATTCCATAATTAATTTGGGATAGGGGATTGCCAACCATTCGCGAATCGTTGCATCGCTTAAATACTGATTGCCCTGAATCTGAACCTGCTCTGGTTTAGAAATCCGCCAATCAGCTTGGCTGAATACCCACCCCAATCCAGCTAAAATTCCGCCCATACAAACAAGTCGCCATAAAGATTTTATGACTCTAATTCGCCGTTGCTGTTTTAAGTGGTGTCGGCGTTGTTTTAGTTGTTCTTTAGATGCAGGTTGGTACACAAGTGGGGGTGTGGGGTTTGGGAGTGTGGGTGTGGGTGTGTGGGTGTGTGGGGGGTGTAGGGTGTTGGGGAGTAGGGGTGTTGTGGTGTTTCTTGCTCCGTTACTCCCCTATCCCCTTTACGGTGGTACAGCTTACTCTCCCACTCCCCAACTCCCCAACGTGCTACTTGGGAATAAATTCTGTGCGAACTTGTTGTTTATTGTCGCTGGTGACGACGATCGATTGGTCTTGCAGTTTGCCGACGCTGCGAGTGCCTGTAAACTTAATGACGGGATCGATTTGTTGATAGACTACATTACCAGTTCCGATGAGCTGTTGGGAAGTCATTTCCCAGACTAATCGATCTGCACGGAGTTTTGCTTGATTGCGAGTGGCTACTCCACGAGCATTACCGTTAAGTGTGGCGATCGATCCTTTGAGATCAAGTTCGCCGCTGTTACCATTTAGGGTGACGGCTTCTTTTTGATGGACGATCGTCAGGGGTCGAGCGGCTGTGACTAATTCTTTGTCGAGATTCCATGCAAATGACTCACCATTGACCTGTATTAGCGGCTTGATGGAGTTTAATTGAACGTTGCCCTGTAGATTGAGGATTTTGCGATCGAGTGCGCTAGAGAACCCATTTGCGGTGACTCGATCGGTAATTTGGTTATCTCGATAGCGTTGAATTTGGGTGGGTCGATCGCCGATAACTTTTTGGTCTTTGACTAGCCAGGTGATATGCTCTGTTTGCATCGCCAATCGGGGATCGTTAGAAAATGTGGTAATTTTGCCAGATAGATCCATCTGTTGCTTTCGTGTCAAGTATTTGCCCTCATTAGCATTAACCTGAAATTTGGGATGATTGGCTTGAACCCGATCTCGGATAGTCAATAAATCTGCTTTTGGTTGCCATTCTACCTCTTGTCCGATCAGAATCAAATTATTGCGAGTTTCTTTGGTGACGACATCGCCACGCAGGATCACTTTTTCGCCTTCTTGTTCTATTTCGCCAGTTTTAGCGGTGATATGCAGAATAATTTGACCATCTTGGTATAAATCGCCCTCTAAATTAGTAACTTTGGCAAGTTTTTTATCGGGAGCATATACGCCATGTTGCGCTCGAACTTTCCACCAGGGTTTACCCTGTTTATCTACTTGATTGAAGCTGAGATTATCGAGTTCTAATTTAGCTTCGATGGTTGATGGAGTCGGACTAGGTTTAGATTTAGGTGTTGGACTACAGCCACCGATCCCCAAAATCGCGATTGTCAAAACAATATTTATCCAGCAGTATACTTTCATCTTTTGCCCCAATTAATGCAACCGAATAACTGTTTGTTGGCAAAGCCTCTAATCACGAGCATCGATTCAACAAAATCGGGGGGTTAATTCCTCCAGGTTTACAAATTTACCCTTATTCTAATTAATTACTGGCGTAGAGGGCGGGTTCTAGACTAAATTGCTAGTTTCGTTTTAAAATGGTCGTATAAACTCGCCCCTACAACTCTCATACGGTGGTACGGCAACTCCTCACTCCTAATTTATGTCCAAATTTCAGGAGTTATCGATAAACTCGCATTATTTCTAGGTGTTTTTTGGATATCTTCTTTGACATTTTCGAGATCGATATATCGATCGGAAACATTAATTAAACTATCACTAGTCATCGATCTTAGGCTGACTACTTCTACCCGCACACCACGATAACTCACCGCATCAACTGCATAGGCAAGATCCCCATCGCCACTAACGAGAACTGCTGTGTCATAAGATCCGACTAATGCCATCATATCAACAGCAATTTCTACATCTAAGTTTGCTTTTTTAGAACCATCTGGTAGTTGAATCAAGTCTTTGGCAATTACTCGATAACCATTCCGTCTCATCCAGAGTAAGAATCCTTGTTGTTTTTCATTTGTTCGATCGACTCCAGTATAGAAAAAAGACCGGAGCAATCGAGAACCACCTGTCAGCCGAGCTAACAGTTTCGTATAGTCAATTTCAATATTCAGTTGCAGTGCTGCATAAAATAAATTAGATCCATCCACAAAGATCGCGACTCTTCCGCGATTTTCCAGGACTTGCTGTGCTGAAAATATCGAATTTTCATCATGATTAAAACTATTCATTATTCGTGAGGTATTATAAATTTTTAAAAAGATTTGAAAAGGTTTAAAAAGATTTAAAAAGATTTAAAAAGAATCGCTTTATCTGTTCGAGACGATAAATTATTATCGATCTCCTTCTTCATCATAACAGATCGATCGAGCTTAACTACTCAGATCGCTCGGTGTTTCTAACTTTGCGAAAATTGGATGTGGTTCGCCCAGCAAGCTATCTGCTGTTAATATTCCCCATTTTTGATGATGTTCCCAATCCACGGGTAACTCTAGTGCATCGGCATTTAAGGTAGAAATATTATTGCCACAAATTAGATCGAAGTCGATCTCTAAGCCTAATTGACGATAAATATCTGTACTGATTTTCGGGATAATTGGCGATAATAGATAAGCTGACAAACGAGCTGATTCTAGAACAGAATATAATACTTGGGCTAGTTCTGCGTGTTTATCTTGTTTAAATAATGCCCACGGTGCGAGATCGTCGATGTATTTATTACTAGAACGCACTAATGTCAAAATTGTTTCACAAGCATCTCTAAAGGCTAGGTTATTGTAAGCAAGATTCACCTTGCATCCTAATTCTTGCCCCAATATTTTCAGCGGATTTTCAGGCGAAATATCTTCAGCATTACAGTTTGGTACTTGCCCCTGGCAATACTTTTTAGCCATACCCAAAGTACGGTTGACTAAGTTCCCTAAACTATTGGCAAGATCGGCGTTAACAATTTCGACAAAACGGGTTTCATTAAAATCGCCATCTTGTCCAAATTCAATCTCTTTGAGGAAATAATAACGTAATGATTCCGCCCCATATCGATCGACTAAATCGATCGGATCGATCGCATTTCCCTCACTTTTGCTAATTTTCTTACCATCTTTGGTAAAATAACCATGTGCAAACACTCGAGCGGGGATCGGCAATCCGGCAGACATTAACATCGCGGGCCAATAGACAGCATGAAAGCGTAAAATGTCTTTACCAATTAAATGTAAATTAATCGGCCATCGCTGCTGTAAAGCGTTATCTAAACTAGGCTTGACATCAGGATCGAGCAATGCTGTCATATATCCCAATAAAGCATCAAACCAGACATAAATAGTTTGCTGGGGATCGGCTGGTAGCGGAATTCCCCAATCGACATTCACACGAGAAATTGAAAAATCTTGCAACCCCTGAGCAACAAATTTTAATACTTCGTTCCGCCGACTATTTGGGAGAATAAAATCAGGACGTTCGGCGTATAACGCCTCTAGTTGCTGTTGATATTTAGAGAGTCTGAAAAAGTAATTACTTTCATCGCGCCATTCTACCTGCTTGCTCGGATGTAACGGACAATGCTTGTCAGCGAGTAAATCCCGTTCCTCCTTAAACTCCTCACAAGAAACACAGTACCAGCCCTGCTGAGTACCTTTGTAGATATCGCCACTCTCCCAAACTCGTTGGAAAAACTCCTTCACGATAATCTGATGATTGGGTGCTGTCGTTCGACTAAATCTGTCGTATTGAATATTTAGCTTGCTCCACAGCGAGTCAAACCGCTCTACAATGCGATCGCAGTGTACTTGAGGATCTACACCCGCCGCAATTGCCGTGCGCTCGATTTTCTGCCCATGTTCGTCAGTTCCGGTAATCAATAGCACATCGCTACCGTTGAGTCTTTGCCATCTAGCGATCGCATCGGCTGCCATTGTAGTATAGGCATGTCCGATATGGGGAATATCGTTGACGTAGTATAATGGTGTAGTGACAGTAAAAGACTGTTTGGCGATCGCGGGTTGATTCATATTGCAGCTAAAAGGTGGCGGACTCAATCTAAAAAATGTAAATTCACAATCCAAAGCTATCCAAAGCCTTGACTGTATTTATATCTATTGTTGCTAATGTTGGAATTGATTAATGCGAATATCGAATACCTTGGGGACTTTGAAGATAATTTTTGGCATGAAAAATCTAGCAGAGTGTCTCTGTAGAGTCATTGGCACAGCCTTTTACGAAAGAGAACCGCGTTCGATTGTGCTGAGACTTAGCTCTAGTCTCCATCATAGATGAGGTTGTCCCCGATCTTACTGAACTTCTGAGCTTTATTAATAATTAGTAATTCGTTTCTGCTAGAATGGATGGATAACCAGGGTAACTAGCTCAATGGTAGAGCATCGGACTCTTAATCCGTTGGTTCCGAGTTCGAGCCTCGGGTTGCCCAT
>NZ_JANOJV010000184.1:0-14416 GCF_031418915.1 Chamaesiphon sp. VAR_48_metabat_135_sub
CCGAAATTTGATTCGATATCATTGGCATCAAAAGGAAGAGAACTAGGATTGTAAAATACCTCGGAAGTTTTCACGAGCCAAGCATTGCCTCGTAGCTCAAAAATCCGATAGTAAGCAGGTATAACAACAGAACTATACATATGAAAATGTATATGTATGAATTCATGAATCTGTAGGGGCGGGTTTATGCTAACAATTGTCGTCTAACACCATCATCTTCCAGCAAAACCCGCCCTCCCCCACTAGAAGATATCAAATGGATTCTATAGGGAAGTGGGCTGTCTCCGCATGATTATATCGGTAAATTCGAGCGGTTAGATCGATCGCCATAATTTAAAGCTAAGTGGTGAATATCTCACAGCAATTCCAAATTCAAAATATTTTGCCGATTCTTCACTGATAATCGAGCGTTGCTCGTGGGGTTGGGCGGGTTCGTTCGGTATTTAATGGTGCAAATTTGGACTGACTAGCATAAACCCGCCCCTACAATCTTATGTAATTTTAGATCGATCGAATCAAACACCCTACCAATGTCTATCGTAATTATGTCCACAGTTTCCACAAGTACTACCATTCCCTTCGTAAGCTCGACAATTGCAGCCACTAGATGAACAGGCTCCATACCCACAGCGTGAGTTTTTTTGATTTTGATGAATTTTGAAGATCGATCTGATAAGAGTTGGTTGCAAAATATTTTTTGTTTTCATGGCTATTTTAATTTGTTTTTGGAAATCTCTATAACTTGATTCCTTTCAAGCTTTCATTTAACTTTTTAGCTAAATCTTCTTCTGCTTCAGTAGATGGTTTGCGAAATTCCTTTTTGACAGTAATTCGTGATTCTTTAATACGTTCTATCGAACTAACGATGTCACTCGTTTCAATATATTCTTTTCCTTTTCTGGCAGCTCGTAATGCGGCATCAATTAGAGCATTTCTGATGTCTCTACCACAAACATCTTCCACATCAGCAAGTGTTGCCGTCATCGTATCAACATTCTCTGCTATGGGCATTCGATCGGGAATATGTCGTCGCCAAATTTCTCGACGACAATCTCGATCTGGCATTGGGAAATGGATATTTCGTACTCTTGTTTCAAAAGCTTTGTCGTAGTTTTCAACAAGATTAGTAGCAAATATTACAATTCCTTTGAATTTTTCTAGGCAGATGAGTAATTGACTCCGCATCGAGTTAATAGCTTGTTCAGATCCTTGCGTCACGTTTGTTAGTCTTTTGGATAGCAAAGAATCAGCTTCATCTATAAAAAGTACCGCATTCTCTCTTTCCGCAGCCATAAAAATTGCTTCAACATTTTTAGGACCTTCACCATGATACATACTTTCAATTTGAGCATAACTAGCAACCAAGATTTTACGATTGACTTTTGAAGCAATCGCATGAGCAGCTAAAGTTTTTCCAGTACCTGGTGGCCCATAAAAATTTAGTGATGTTCGAGGGAAAGGTTCTATACTCCGTAAATTCCATGTATCAAAGACTTTAAATTCTAAGTCAATCAGATCGATTGCTAATAATAAATCATCTTTTACCTTCTCAGGCACGATTAATCGATCGAAATCAAATATTGGATTTGTAGGCTTGTATCTATCACTACGGTCTTCAGTTGATGAATCACGCTCGTCCTTTTTTTTGTTGACAAAGCTAAATGATGTAGATGATTTATCATTTCCACTAGATAAATTAGATGGGTTTCCAACGTAAAGATTGATTGTGTCTAAGCCCATCTCCTTAATTAGCTTTTGAGCTACATTTACTAGTCTAGTTCGAGAAATAATTTCCAGTTCTGGAGGTGTATTTCCAGGAATACCAACAACCTGAAGATTTAGGGGAAGTTGAGAGTTCATATTTTTTCAATTTCATTATTTTATATTCTATGTCCAGAGAACTATAGCATCAGATCGATGAGCATCTAGTAATTCTTCATCTAAATCTTCAAATTTAATTGGGTTTACCTCGAACACCTCTCCTGTGCGTGAGTCTTTAATTAATTGAACTATATAAGTTTCTTCATAGTTTTTACGTTCTCCTGCTTTCATTAACTCCAAGCCTCCACCCAATGATAATCCAGCATTAACTGTCTTGCTAGCAGACATTTGACTAATTTTACCAATGGTAGCTGATACCATTGCTACATTAACATTATTGTTTTTCTGGCTGGCATTGATGTTACGCAGAGTATTTCTAAACCAGTTTAAAAATTCTGAGATCCAGAGCATAGTACAGATCACTAGTGTCGCGGTCAGTAATGCTCCTGCACCCGCTATGATCCCATTAGCTGCAATGAATTGGAAAAGATGATATGCGCCAATTGCGATAAGACTGACTGGTTCCATTTTTTTACACCAAAATAATCAAATTTTCATCTTCAAATAATTCAGACAATTCATCATCAATTTTGCCCACGATTATAGAGCGACCATAAAGGTTTCCATCTGCGTCATAGATGATGTTGTTATCTGGATCTAAAAATACCTGTGTCAATTCGTAGCCTTTCTCATGTTTCTGCCTGATCAGAGCAGCCTTTCGTAATTTTGGATTGTTTTGAAACTCTTTTTTTTTGAAGTATCCTATAGCTTCCTCGTATGTCAATTCTTGCTTGAACTCGATGGGGGCTAATTGTTCTTCCAATAATACACCAAGAGGAGTTAATCCACTTTTTATGGAATCAGTGAAGCGGTCTTGTTGTTTTAATAAGTATCCGAATATATTCCAGATCATATTTAAAATAATTGATTGTGAGCGGTTGAAATAAAAATGAGACTGCTCCTATTTTTATAGGGTAGAATTGGGAGTAGAGATCGATTAGTTGCCAGTATTAATGCAAAGCCCTATCCAAGCAAGGGCTTCGCGAACGATAATTTTAAGTTGTCACCATAATGTCAGGAGATCCAAATTATTGACAAGAATACTCATCGCTACGATTACCATTAGACATTACGTCATGACACAAGTGAATTAAAGCTCCACTAGGTAATCTCAACGTGCGATACTCGTTACGTACAACAGATGCTGGAACAAGATGTGTTGCTTCAGATGCAGCACCTTTCATAATTCCCATATCTATAGTCTTTGTATGCTTTAATTTAGAAACTTGTTCGCTTGCTTCACGCAGAATATATCCGACTGGTGAACCAGCTTGGGCAGGATAGTAAAAACTGATTGAGCTTAAAACAATTGACAGGCTAATAGCAGTGTTGACAATATTTTTATGTTTACGCATGATTCCTCTCTACGATCGATAATTAACACATTTGACTTAGAAGAAATAAGTGCGAATTAAATAGCGTCGTTTTCGCCACATTGTGTTATCGCACCGAACCACCCTGAATCTATTTCGATTCATGCCCCTAGTCTATAAGCAACAACTAACATTTGAGAGTATACAGGTAGTGTATATTTGCAGGCATCGATCGTATAATTAGGATCGCTAGATACCAGTGATGCTAATCACTTTAGCTCTATATACATACAACAATACTATCGATAAGGCGATGTAAACTTTCATGAACGATGCAGAGCTAATGTCTGAGGAAGATTTCGATCGATCTTATCGGGAGTTTATTCGCCAGTATTCCAAAGATAGTACTCGATTTCAGCTCATCAGGTATCGGCTCCAAGGTTTGACAAATGCGGAGGTAGCCGCGTCATTGGAGATTAGTAAGAATACAGTTCGTCAATATCTCTCAGACGTTTACACGCAATTTAGCGTCAATAGTTTTCAGGATTTACAGGCATTATTCGATCGATATCCACAGATCTGGAATCCCGAATATAAAGACGAAATAGTAACAAAGATAGCAGAAATCAGGACGCAGTTTAATAATTTACCAATCCATCATTGCCGTCAACCGATCGGGCGTGAAGGTGATATCGATCGACTGCTCAAATCGATCGACAAGTATAATCTAATTTGGGTGAAAGGAATTGGCGGTTGTGGGAAGACGACGACACTATTAGAAGTAGCTAATCGCTGTTTGGATGGGGCGATAAAATTCGACGCGATCGTCTATATTTCGGCTCAGACAGAAGGGATAATTAATAATCGGCGAATTGCTTTACCCGCTCAACGGACGCTGGTAGATATCTACCGTCAGATCTTTAATACATTCGATCGCGGTGAATTGATGTATGGGAGTATTTCTACCACGGGGGATGAGTCAAATTACGACCATTTACACGATTGTCTTTGTCAATTATTGCAGCAATATCGGACGTTATTAATCTTTGACAATTTTGATACGGATGAAAATTACTATGCTCTGAGGCAAGCAATTCATCGCTTACCTGCATCTACGCGAATTTTGGTGGGGAGTCGGCAGGTATTCGATCGAAATTATCATCTCTATGAGTTACAATTTTTAGCCCCAACAGATGCGGAAAAATTAATTAGAGATCGCTTGCGAAAACGTCAGTGTAAATTAACCGATCGCCAGATCGATCTCATTGTCAAATATACTGGAGGATTACCACTCGCGATCGAGTTTACAGTTGGTTTAGTCGCGATTCCAGGTAGAGATGTACGGGATCTAGAACGATTTTTTAGTAGCAATCCTTATCCTCAAAATTTATTAGATTACTGTTTGGAGCAATCGATCAAACAATTGAGACAAAATCGACCAGATTGGGGATATCAAATTATTCAGGCGATCGCTTTATTTCCCGATTCAGCTCCGAGGGAGGCATTAATTAAGCTGACTAAATTAACTAAAATTACGACTGGATTCGATCGGTCGATTGAGCAATTACTAGATTTATCTCTAATTATTTCCGTTGAGCAAGATCGCTATACATTGCACCCAGTTGTTCGTGCCTATCTCAATAATATTCTCATTTCCCAACCAGCAACTACCAATCATTTACGCCAGCTCTGGATGCAATGGTATTATGACAAATTTGTCAAGGAATTTGACGAGAGTAATTGGCATGATTGGCAAGACTATCGATCGCTAGAACTGGAATGGAATAACCTCGCTGCGGTGGTAGACTGGTGTTTTTATAGTTCGCCTCATCTCTACCAACAATGTATAGATTTTTGGAACTCATTAAAAGGATTTACGCTATTTCGCGGTCGTTGGCAAGAGCGAAAACAATGGTTGGAATGGTTAATTAAAGGGGCGGAACTGCAAGCCGATCGAGAAACTTTAGCTTTAGCACTATATCATCAAAGTTTGACGATTGCTTGTATCGATGAAACCGATCGGCAGGGCAAGGCGAGAGATTTAGCTTTAGCTGCTTGGGAGTTGGGAGTTGATTTTAATGACAGATTCAATCTTGTAAATCATATTGCTGCTTTGGAGATTTGCCAGCAAACTCCAGACAGCTTTGCTTTAGCTAAAAAATGGTTGGAAGATGCGCTTAATTTATCCAACGATTTATCCAATCTAAATTTAGCTCAGATAAAATACCATCAAGCTCAAGTCGAATTTGGTCTTAATAATGCAGACTTATCAGAATCTTTGTATCAAACATCCTTGGCGTTAGCCCAGTCTGAGAGTCATCAACGACTAACCGTTTTGAATCAAGGTGGACTTGCCAAAATACTGATGACGAAAGGTGAATTCGATCGAGCAAAAATTTTACTGTTACAGTCGCTCGATCGACTGATAGAAAATAAAGATGCTCGTCCGATTGCTATTTGTTATGCTTATCTAGCAATGTTAAGCCAGAAACAAGAAAATTATGATGAATGGATGAAATGGCGGCAACTAGCGATCGAGAAATTCCAGCAGTTAAATATGCATCAGCAAGCCGGAGAATTTGCCAAAATGCAATTTACAGCCAAACAATAAAAATTCGTCTTGGGAGATGATCTGTAGTTGGCTTTGTTTATGCAATCGATTTCGATCGTAACGATCTCTCCAAACAAAACCCGCCCTACCCCACAAATAACATCCAGTAGGGTGGATTAATTGTGAGGGAATAAAATCTAGAACCCTGGCGCTTAGTCTTCAACCACCCGCGACTGAAGTGCGGGCTAGTGTTTAAGTCCACTTAAGTGGACTTTAGCTATGAGCACCGTGATTCATCTACGGGCGGTTGATGACTAAGCACCAGCGTTTCAACTGGAAACGGCGCAATTATACGCATCCATTCATTGTTAAAATTTACGCCCTGTTGTCACGAATAGTCCAAACGCCGCCCACGCATGGGGTAACGTCGCTAATTCGGCTGTCGCTTGACGAGCGGATACAACTAACGGCTCTAAGTCAGGATCGATCGAGTGATAAGGATTCCCAAACGATAATAACTCCAAAAATCTGTCAATTCCACCCAATCGATCGCTCGTCACTACCTCTACTCGCGTCTCAATCTTCCCAAATCCCGCCGTAGACAAGTAATTTCCCAATTTACCCCCAACTTGAGGATCGCCCCCTTGCACTCGTTGAATGGGCAATAATCGCTGGCGCAATGCTGTAAAAGCTGGGGGTTCGGGATCGATCGTAAACCAATTATCTACCACATCTACCAAACAGATCGTACCGCCTGGTTTGAGTATTCGATCGATTTGAGCCAACGCCCGCAATGGTGAGGTTAAATGCTGAAATAACAACCGCCCATACACAAAATCGATCGTGCTATCTGGTAGCGGGAGATCGTACACATCCCCAGGGATAAAACTCAGATTGGGAATTTGCTGTGAGGCTGGAAACTTAGCCGCAGCATTCAAGAGCGCGGTACTTCGATCGATCCCCCATACTTTACCATGCGGAATCTTGCGGGCGATCGCCCCACTAATTATACCTGCCCCACAGCCGATATCGACGACCTGCATCCCGCTATGCAATCCGGCTAACGTCCAAATCCGTGACTCGATCGGCAATAATAAAGTAGCTTGGTGTTGTAATCTAGCCATTTCTCGCTCTTGGCTAGTGACGGTGAATCGATCGAAAGTATAAGAACCATCTAAATCTGGCATTTTTTCACCTCAATAATATATAGATCCCCGACTTCTCGAAGAAGTCGGGGATCTGCGACTCAAATCTTAAATCTCAACAGTTTTAGTCAGATCTTTAAGTTGGAGTAGAACACTGGGACGTTGTTGGCTAGCATTTTGACGGAAGAGGCAGAAACTCGCATTTTTAGCCTCTGCAAAAAAGCAAAATGCTGCGGTGGTTTCGATACTGTTATTTTGAGTAGACATAATTAGGTTTGCTCCTAAAGTAAATAGAATTGAGTCAGGCGATTAACCTGATGAACTCACAATAAATAGGGAATGATTCCTGAAGCAAATTTAGAGATCGATCCGATAATCCTGGTGATAACTAGGTTCCAGACTAGGGAATCGATTGTGACTAAGGAATTCCCTACATCTTTTCCCCAAAATGCTGCATCCACAATATTTGAGTTTCACTAAACGCGGTATTCAGCGATTGTCGATCGGCAGCATCAGTTATGCCAAAATAGGGCCAATGATCCATAAATCGATCAAACAGTATCTGACAATCTTCCCGATATTTGGCGGTATCCAAAATATGCGTGTGCCAAACTTTATCTATAATTTGAGAAGGGACAATCGCCCGTTCTGGGTATAAATAGTTTAATAATAGAAATTGACGATATTGCTCGATCGCGATCGTCACTCGCTCAATCGACAAAACCGTACCATCTTCTGGATTCATCAATTTAAAGGCGATCGGTCCAAAGTCAATCTCATTCAGCCGTTCAATAAAATTCTGTTTCTGAGCTATGGTCAATTGTGACATAAGTTCCTCAAAATAGATCTAAACAATTGCCACAGGCTATCAGCGGAACAATTCCTGAAGCAAATTCGCTGCAATTCTGACTAGAACTATTGTAAAATATGACTTACAGACAGAGGGAATTGCAGCTCGATCGGGAATTCCTCAAGTTCGATTCACAAAAATATCGATCGCATCATCAATTAACTCTATGCCAAAAATAACCCAAAGCGATACTTCCTTTAATCGTTTAGAGAAATTGTTGCAAAATTTGCTGGATTATGCTAATCATCGATTCGAGACAACTGAATCTCTAGCTCGAATATTGGAAAATAATGTAACAGTTAAATGGACGAATAAAGATGTTAATAGACCTAAGTTGATGGTTTATAGTAAATTAGAATTTCTACTAGAATTTACTGACAATAAATATGCCGAACGCGCTAAAGAAAATTTAAAGCACGATCTCCAGGTATTAGCAGAAAAATTGGAGATTTTAGAAGATCATCGAATTAAGACGCAAGGATCGGATGAATGGCATTTTAGTTTAACTTTGTGGGATCGCCGTTCGATCGAAAAAAATCTCTCGGAATTTCGGCAGCTATGGGATTTGACTAAGCAGACAAAACAAACATCTGAATCCTCTACATCACCACCAAATAATCCAGAACCAGTAGAAGACAGCAAAACTGATGATATCGGTAAGTCTAGCTTGCCAGGATCGTGTACTATTACTGGCAATCAGAATGTTGGTAATAATTTTGGCAATGTAACTTTTAACAATCATCTATCTGACAACTCTGCGAAGATAGCCGAACAAACTAAAGAAGTTTTAAAAATGGACATTCTGAATAATATTCAGAATATGGATGCGAGATTAGATCTCATTCATGAAGCTTTAGCTCCAGATTTTTTTTTGAAATCAAACACAGCAATCTCCGAAGTCGAATAGCTCCAATATTGAAAAATGTCAACAATGGCTACAAGAGACTTATGTGGCAAAATAGTGCTACTTTCCTGCGCCAAGCATTTAATAGTCGTCCCTTGAAAAAAGATTTACTTAATTGGCTCTATCTTCAACATACAGAGATCAAGGATCTCGATTTGCACAGATTAAAAGCATGGGATAACTATATATTATATGTTGAAGATAGTACCGAAAGCTTATTAAAATTGCTCCACGAATCTTTGAGCGATCGAGACTTCAACGATCCCAGCTACTTAGAACAATATCAAAACAAAATTACTTTAGCGGCTTGCAAGGTAGAAAACATGTCAGCGATCGCTTATCTAACAGGTTTATCAATCTCAAAGCAGCTAAATGTTAAACTAGTAGACCAAGAATTAATTATTAAAAATCTCAAACACTTAGAACCTCGCGCAATCCCTAGTCAAATAGAATTAAATCTACTTCTAGCCAAAAAAGTTAAAATTGAGGAACAACTATTCTTAGATCGTGAAACTTTAACTTTGAATGCCCAAACCTTACTCGATCGTAAATTTCAAGAATATGCAGATCTCAACAAACTGTTAGAAATACATCCGACAGATACCCAAGCAGAAGTGGTTGGCAAAGCTGTTGTGCTCCGCCAATTTGATAGAATTGAAGAAGCGATCGATGCCTACGATAAATATGGGAAAATGTTTCCCGATGCCGAACCCCCGACTCGTCAATATGTCGCCACCGCCAAAGCTTTCACGAGGCAAATTGCCGAATTAGATGCGATCGGCGGAATTTATATTTACCAAGTGTCTGCGGGCGAATTAGCCCAGCAAGCAGGCATAATTGTCGGTGATATCATCACTGATTGCGATCGGAAACCAATTACTAATCCCAACGAAATGGCTGCGGTACTTACCGCCATCGCCGACGATGCCAAGCCAATTCTCACTTACATCCGACTTCAGCCTGAAGGCTACTTTACTAGAGCAACGATTGCTATTGATGGCAAATCCTTGGGCATTCAGTTTGTTGGTATTTAGGTGTACTATTTGGTTTTCCAGCAGCACAATAGCCTCAATGATCTCAATGGCGATCGATTCCGGTAGAAAATCTCCCATATAAGTGCGAAAATCTAAAATAATAAGTATCAATGTAAAGACAGCATGAAGATTGCGATCGCGGGAGCTACTGGATTTGTTGGCAGTCGGTTAGTCGAACAACTCCAAGCACAGGGACACCAAGTACTAATTCTGACTCGGAGTCCCCAACAGGCAAGCAAACGCTTTCCGCAAGCTCAGGTAGTTGGCTACAATCCTCTCAAATCGGGAGACTGGCAAGAGTCGATCTCTGGCTGCGATGCGGTCATTAATTTGGCTGGCGAACCAATTGCGGAAAAACGGTGGACACCAGCTCAGAAGCGAGTGATGATGGAGAGTCGGCAGATTGGCACCCAGAAAATTGTCGAAGCAATCTCGTTAGCCACCAGCAAACCCCCAGTCCTAATTAATGCCTCCGCGATCGGCTACTATGGCACGAGCGAGACTGCTAAATTTGATGAAACTAGTCCCGCTGGGACGGATTTCCTCGCCCAAGTGTGTACCGCCTGGGAAACAGCCGCCCAAGCGGCGAGTGCGAATGGTACCCGTGTCGTTGTCCTGCGCCTGGGAATCGTCTTAGGTGAAAATGGTGGTGCCTTGGGTAAAATGCTAGCACCCTTTAATGCCTTTGTCGGCGGACCGATCGGCAGTGGGAATCAATGGTTTTCCTGGATTCACCGCGATGATGTCGTCAAATTGATAATTGCCGCACTTACGGATACTCAAATGCAGGGTGTCTACAATGCGACAGCCCCCAATCCCGTGACGATGACAGATTTTGCCCACACCCTCGGTACCGTCATGAATCGTCCCTCTTGGCTCCCCGTGCCCAATTTTGCCCTCGAAGCTCTACTAGGTGAAGGTGCGATCGTCGTATTACAAGGACAGCAAGTCATGCCTACTCAAACCCTAAGTCGGGGCTTTGAATTTCAATATCCCACCCTCAAACCCGCATTAGCTGAAATTTTAGGTTAAATTATCAGCTCCGCCAACGAAGTAGGGGTAATTCATGAATTACCCCTACTGAAATACTGACGTTAACAACCCAATTCTCAATTCTCAATTCTCAATTCTCAATTAATTTAACATGGCCAAAAAAATTCCCGTTACCGTCATTACCGGATTTCTGGGTAGTGGCAAAACCACCCTGATTCGACATTTACTCACGCACAATCAAGGGCGACGCATTGCCGTAATCGTCAATGAATTTGGGGAACTGGGCATCGATGGCGAACTGTTGCGCTCTTGTCAAGTCTGCCCCGATGATGAGGTTGAAATACCCAACAATATTGTCGAGCTAACTAATGGTTGCTTGTGCTGTACGGTACAGGAGGAATTTCTGCCGACGATGCAGGCTTTAATTGCACGGAGGGATGACATTGACTGCATCTTAATCGAAACTTCCGGTTTGGCACTGCCCAAGCCGCTAATTACCGCCTTCCGGTGGCCAGAAATTCGCACCGCAGCGACGGTAGATGCGGTGATTACGGTGGTTGATTGCGATGCGGTGGCCGATGGGCGGTTTGCCAGCGATCCGGTGGCTGTAGACGCACTCAGGCTGTCGGATGAGAATCTAGATCATGAAACTCCTTTGCAGGAGTTATTTGAAGATCAGTTGGCTTGTGCGGACTTGGTAATTTTAAATAAAGCCGATCTGGTGAATCCATTACAATATCAACAAACGATCGATCTAATTAACCAAGAACTCCCACGATCGGTCAAAATTATTACTAGCGATCGCGGTATCGTGGATGCAAATACAATTTTAGGATTGAATGCCGCAGTAGAAGACCATCTGGACGATCGTCCCAGTCATCACGACACGGAAGCAGAACACGATCATGATGATGATATTAACTCGATTAATCTAATTATCGATCGCGAATTTGACCCCGAACAATTACGCCAGAAATTAGAACTTCTTGTCGCCACACAAGAAATCTATCGCATCAAGGGATTCGTCGCTGTACCCAATAAACCGATGCGCCTAGTTATTCAAGGCGTTGGCAATCGGTTCGAGCAATTTTACGACCGACCTTGGCGCACAGATGAGCGACGAGAGACTAAACTAGTATTTATCGGACACTCGATCGATCCTGAATCGATCGCTAATGCTTTATCAGATCGAGTTGCAGCTAATTTGATAAAATAGATAAAATCGATACAATATGAGTAGGGTGGGCACTGCCCACCAATATATTATCGATTGAACTAGATAAGTATTGAGTATATTTAATAAATATTTTTGCTAGCGATCGTCCTGAAATAATCGATAATAATTTCGATCGATCGTACGTTGCAAAATAATTGATTAGAGTTCTTTAATTACATTAAATCTATAGTAGGCAATGCCCACTCTACGATATTTATTCACTATCTTTTAATTGAATTAGCTATTCACTTTTATTTCACCATCCACTATTCACTAATTGATGAATATTCCCCGTTTACATCCAGATACGATCGAAGACGTTAAAGCTAAAGTCGATATTGTCGATGTGGTGGGCGAACATGTCGTGCTCAAAAAACGGGGTAAGGATTATTTAGGTTCCTGTCCGTTTCATCAAGAGAAATCGCCGAGTTTCTCCGTCAGTCCGACTAAGCAGGTTTATTACTGTTTTGGTTGTCAGGCGGGGGGAAGTGCGATTAATTTTCTGATGGAATTGGGGAAGCAATCTTTTACCGAAGTGGTATTAGATTTAGCGCGGCGATATCAAGTTCCGGTGCAGACATTGGAGCCGGAACAACGTCAGGAATTGCAGCGAAAATTGTCTCAGCGGGAGCAATTGTATGAAATTCTGGCGATAACTGCTAACTTTTATCAGCACGCATTAAACCAGTCCCAGGGGGAAAAAGCTTTATCGTATCTCAAGATCGATCGAGCCTTTAGCGATGAAACAATTCAGGATTTTCAACTCGGCTATGCTCCATCTGGATGGGAAACTTTAGCAAACTATTTAATCGAGCAAAAACATTTTCCACCCCAATCGATCGTTGCAGCCGGATTAATTATTGCGCGGAAGGATGGCTCTAGTTATTATGACAGATTTCGCGATCGATTGATGATTCCGATTCGTGATTTGCGCGGTAGAGTAATTGGTTTTGGCGGTCGAACTTTGAGCGACGAACAGCCCAAATATCTTAACTCGCCAGAGACAGAATTATTCGATAAAGGTAACACTTTATATGGACTCGATCGAGCTAAAGATAGTATTAGTAAAACTGATCGAGCGGTAGTTGTCGAAGGTTATTTTGATGTCATCGCTCTCCATGCGGTAGGAATTAATAGTGCAGTCGCTGCACTAGGTACGGCGTTAAGTTTAGCTCAAGTCAAACAGTTAGCTAAGTTTACCGAATCTAAACAAATCATCCTGAATTTTGATGCCGACAAAGCGGGTAATATCGCCGCAGAACGGGCGATAGGGGAAATTGCAGAGCTTGCTTATCAAGGACAATTACAGTTACGCATCCTCAATTTACCGACGGGAAAAGATGCCGATGAGTTTTTAAAAAACAATAGTCAGTCAGATTATTTAGGTTTATTAGATCGCGCCCCACTATGGTTGGATTGGCAAATTGATAAAGCTATCGAGCATCAGGATCTCACCCAAGCAGAGCAATATCAAGCCGCTACCCAAAAGATCGTTAAACTGCTGCAAAATATCACCGATGTAACTACCCGCACTCATTATCTTCAAAAATCGGCAGGGATATTAAGTGTTGGCGATGCACGGATGGTACCGCTCTTATTTGAGAATTTACAGACAGCAATTAAGGGACTAAAGCCACTTCCAGAACAAAAAGTTGGTGGCGGTAATTTACCTGTAAATAAATTTAGTCAATCGAATCAATCTAAATATTCGTCAGCAACAATAGAATATGACGAGCCAATTGAAAGTGATACCCAAGCGTGGGTAGAAGAGATAGCTCCAATTAGTATTCATCCCCATCAACGATTAATCGAACAAGCCGAAGGTTTAGTTCTGCGAATTTACCTTCACTATCCCATGCATCGATTGACAATTATCGATGCGTTAGACTCTGCAAACCTTGCGTTTACATTAGCACATCATAGCTTCTTATGGGAACAGATTATCTATCGATCTTCATTAAGTCACAAACAAGATTTACCACCAGAAGAAATTGATTATTTAGACGATCGATTAATTGCTAAGTTGCAGGATTCGATGACAGAACATCCAGCTAGAGCTAATCAGATCAAACATTTATTTAATCTCGACGAACATACCGCCGAAGAAATTCAGCGTTCGCCATTAGTTTTACGTGCTGCTATTGCCTGTCTGGAAAAATTTGCCTGCGAACAAAAGCGTAAATACTATTTAACTAAATTACAGAGTAAAGAGCCAGAAGATTTAGCCAAAAAAGTTGAATACTAACAACTATTTATGACAACTCAACAGCGACTCCAAGAACTAGCAAAACAGCGGCATATTACGATCGACGATCTGATATCTTTATAAAACTAAAAAAGATTTATAGCAACTACCAAGCTGGTGAGGACAGATCCCCGACTTCTTGAAGAAGTCGGGGATCTAGCAGTACTACTATAACTATCAACTATCAATTGTCAACTACATTCCAGCGTTTCTCTAGTATCTCTACCTGTCGTTGGATTAGTTCCTTTGGCAACCTTACATAACTTCATTTTGATATCTTTTCG